>CAKZPX010000135.1 GCA_937139435.1 uncultured bacterium | reverse complement strand
AGGATGGCTACGCAGTTTTTCAGAAGGCGATTAACAATGTTAAACCGGTACTGGAAGTTCGTCCGCGCCGGGTTGGCGGTGCCACCTATCAAATTCCGGTCGAGGTTCCTCCGCGACGCCGGGATGCGCTGGCAATTAAGTGGCTGGTTGAGGCGGCACGTGAGCGCAGTGAGCACACAATGATAGAACGCCTTGCAGGTGAGCTTATTGATGCCAGTCGCAAGCAGGGGGCGGCGGTTAAGAAGCGTGAGGACACCCATAAAATGGCCGAGGCTAACCGCGCCTTCGCCCACTATCGGTGGTAAATTAAAAAGCAACCCTTTTTCGGAAAAGGTTAGGTATTTGGTTCGCGGTGGGTTTTCAGGTCAAGGATATTGAGTTGAATCCCGTTATTGCCCCGAAAGTTGTCCGCGCCAATAGTGTAGCATATGTCAATATGATTGGGTTTACCCACCTGAATGTTAAGAAGTTCGTTGCTTCGCTCCCAGGCGATGGCGGTGAGGACGCTTTCGCCTGACCGCACCTTGAACTTTAAGTGTTGTTTGTCACGACCAACCCGACGGGGATAACCCACTACTTCCAAACCAAGTGAGGCAAAGACGGGTTCCGGGTTTTCTGGTCCAAACGGTTCAAACTTAGCCAGGGTGACGAGCAGTTCTTCGTTGATTTCATTTAGGGATGCGACAGTTTCAATATGCAGGGTAGGGGCAAAGATTTCTTCTGGTGCGTTAAGGGCAAACTGGTTAATAGCGGTACGAAATTGCGGGATGTTTTCCTTTGAAATCTTCAGACCGGCAGCATAGCGATGTCCACCATAGGAAAGCAGGTGTTGGGCACATGCCTGAAGTGAGGAGTAAAGGTCAAATCCCGTTACCGACCTTCCCGACCCCTTGCCGATTTTTTCTTTTAAGGCGATCATAATACAGGGGCGCCAGAACCTTTCCACCAGGCGGGCTGCAACAATACCGATTACTCCTTCATGCCAGCCATCATGTTCTAAAACAATTACCCGTTGTTTCGCTAAATTCTCTGTTTCAATGCGCTGGATTGCCTGGTTCAGGATTTTTTCTTCCAGCGCCTGACGGACGCGGTTAAGCTGGTTCAATTCTTCAGCAATTGTTTTGGCGCTCGTTTCATCGGATGTCAAAAGAAGTTCCAGAGCAGGTTGGGCGTGGTCAACACGTCCGGCAGCGTTGATGCGAGGACCAAGGATAAAACCGATGTCCCGGGCGGTGAGTGCACCGGGTTTTAACCCGCTGGATTCTATCAATGCCCTGATACCCGGACGAGTGGTGCGATTTAATGCCAGAAGTCCGAGGCGGGCGATGACCCGGTTTTCGCCAATCAACGGGACAACATCGGCGATAGTTCCCAGTCCAGCAAGGTCAAGTAGCTCAATCAGTTCCTGCTTTGTTCGTCCCAGCGTCGCAAGGAGTTGCCAGGCAAGTTTGAAGGCAACACCCGCACCTGCCAGTTCTCTAAATGGGTAATGGGAATCAGGTCGTTTGGGATTAATAAATGCGACTGCTGGTGAGGGATGCGGTCCGGGTTCATGATGATCGGTGACGATAACATCCATACCTGATTGTTGTGCCCGGGTGATAGTGACAAGGTCTGAGGAACCGCAGTCGGTAGTGATAATGAGCTGAACGTGTTGCTCGCGAGCAAACTCCACCCCGGCGGGGGAAAAGCCGTAGCCCTCTTTGTGGCGGTGGGGAATATAAGCGAGCACTCTGCCCCCGAGATTTTTAATCGTTGAGACCAGAATGGCGGTGCCACAAACGCCATCAACATCATAATCGCCGTAAACAAGGATTTTTTCCTCTTTTTCTATTGCCTGTTGAATTCTCCTGGTAGCGATGCTAATATCGGGCAGGGTGTCCGGTTTGTGCAGCCGTAAAGGGGAAGGGTTGAGAAATTCCTCGGCAGCGGTTGGTGTCCGGCAGCCGCGCTGGTAAAGGAGTGTGGCAATAATATGAGATGTGTTGAGCTGGCGGGCAAGGGCGGTTACCTCTGTTTCCGGGATAGACCGAATTTTCCAGTGATGGCTGGAGATTATTGCCGCCACGTTAATTTTTAGCAAATGGTAGGTCTGGTGTCAATATTATTTTACCGGCGATAGCGGGAGAGTGTTTTTAGAGCGTCTTGAGCAGCGTCGTGATAAGGGTCAAGATTTATCGCTTCCTGGAGGTAGATCCGGGCAGAGTCAAGGTTATTGAGACTGATGTGAACCAGCCCGAGGAGGTAATATGTCTCGGGGTTTGCTGGGTCGGTGGTCAGGGCGCGGTGGTAGTAGTCTGAGGCGGCACGAAATTCTCGATAGGAAATGGCAAGGCGGGCAGCGGCGAGGTTGAGGATGGTCTGGGCTTCCGGATGAGCGCCGACAGTCTGCACTAAGGTGTTGAATTCTCTTTCTGCCTCCTGAATGCGGCGCATGCCTGCATAGGTTAGAATCAGGGTGTAACGGGCGAGGACATTGTTCGGATCAATGGTTAAGGCACGGTTGAGGGCGGCTATTGCAGGTTGAAGTTGCTTTTTTTCTAAGTAGATATTTCCTGCTTGGGTCCAGGCTTGAGCGCTATAGGTCTGGCGATTAACTGGGATGAGGTTGGTGATAGTATAGATTGCGACAGTTAAAAGGAGCGCAAGGATGAGGCGAGGGTACTGTCGGGTCTTCATCATCCGGATGAGCGTGGTTATACCAGCAGCAGCAAATATCAACAGGAGGGGAAGAACCGGTGCCCGGAGGCGGGAGAGGACATAGAAGATGAGTGCCGAGACGAGATGCCCACCAATAAAGATGTAAAGGAGAAGCAGCCTTTTGCGCTGGTGCCAGGTTGAGATTATACCGAGAAGGGCGAGTGTTGCGGTGACACCGAAGTTGAGAAATGCGATTCTGAGAATTCGTGAGAAGGGACGGACGGTTTCAAAGTAGTAGTTATTGGGGATTTCGTAGTTCGCCCAGAAAAGAAGGAATTTCCGGCTGAGGAGTTTTAACCAGTTGCCGGGCTGGGTGATAATAAATTTTAATCCCTGTTTTAGCCAGTAATTAGCTGCTTTTGACCACGGTAGTTCAACACCGTTAATGATTTTTGCCGTTCTTTTCAGCTGCTGGTGGGAGAATCCCAGAGCACCGGTTAATGCCGAACTGGGCTGCCAGGTGCCGTCAGCAGCTGGGTTATTGCCGTAATAGAAGTTGATACCGGAGTGGGCGGTGAAGATGACCGGATCACGGGCAACAAGCCAGTTGCGTAACGGGATTGTGGCAATGGTAATAATAAATGAGGTAGTAAATATAGCCATTTGTTTTAAAGGTCTTTTTTCTACCCGCACAAGCCAGAATAACAATGGGGCGAAGAGGAGCAAAAATTCTGGGCGGGAGATTACGAGCATGCCCGAAGCGATCCCGGCTGATAGATTTCGGACCCAGGAGTCTCGGGCATTGAGGAGAAGGTAAATTGTAAGAAGGATAAGAAAGGTGGTTATCTCCACATAGAGCAGAGTAGCGGTGTAGAACACAAGAACTCCGGAAAGGGCAAAACTAATACCGGTAATGAGGGCGGTGGTCTGGTTAAATAGTTTTTCAGTAACCCGATACAGAAGGAAGCAGGATGAGGTGGCAAGGAGTGTTTGAAAGAGCTGGACAACAACGACGTTTTGTCCGAAAAGAGTATAAAGCAGTGCGAGGAGATAGGGATAGAGGGGGCGCAGGAAAAAGACATCTGTTCCCCAGAAGTTTCCTTTAAGTATTTCCAGTGCCCAGCGGTGATACGCCCAGGAGTCTACGATCTGGGGCGAGATGGTTGAGAAGGGCAAATTACGCACCTCAAGGATAAACAGGATTCTAATTAACAGAGTCAGCGCCAACGTGAGGAACAGCGGGTAGTTTGTTCTGTGCCGTTTTTTTATCGCCGGCACCGACTTTTGTTTTGTCATTATCAGGGCGTATTTACTGGTTTGGTATAAGAAGGAGCGGGCAGGGCAGGTTGGGTAGGAAATCTTCCGGGAGATGGAAGTTATAGTCAGAAAGGACACTGATTGGCAGAATGATTATATCGCAATGGGTATTGTGAACCAGGGACTGGAGGTTATCAATCGCACCAAGCTGGGCGACAACCGATGCCTTTATGCCTGATTTTTTAAATTCGTCCTCAAGACGGTAGATGTCCTGCCAGCACTGCCGCTCATAATCCTCCTGCCGAACTACCTGCCGGGTTTTTCCTTCAGTTAAGGGCGGTGGGCAGGTGGGGACCGGACTGATGGCGGCGAGCAGGACGGTGCTGTTATACTGGCGGGCGATCTCCATCACCGTGTGTTTTTCTTCCTCCTTTTCACTAATTATGTAAAGTATGCGCTCAAACATCTTTCCCCCTGTCCGGGACTAAGGTGCCAGTGGCATCTGTAAAAGCAGGGCGATTGTGGCAATGGCGAGTGCGACAAGCGTTACCACAACGCCAACCCGAAACCAATCGCCGAATTTCATACTGCTACCGCTTGCCCGTTCGTAGGCACCCAGAGCAACAAGGTTAGCGGTGGAACCAATCATCGTCAGATTACCTCCAAAGCAGCCACCGAATAGCAGCGCCCACCAGAGTATGGAGGCGTGGGGCAGACCAAAACGGGCGAGGTCCTTAATAATTGGCGCCAGTGCCGCCACAATCGGCAGGTTATCAACAAATCCCGAGAGGATGCCACTGAACCATAGAATAATAACGGTGCTCGGTCCGGTTAGCACTCCGCCCCGGGCGATTTTTTCGGAAATGTTGAACACAAGGTAACCAAGTTTGGTGGTGACACCGGTGTATTCCAGACAGGCAGCGTTAGCAAAAAGGAACATAAAGAAAAGCAGTGTCCACCAGTCAATACCTCGCTCAATGAGCATCCTTCCCCGCTCCTGTTCATAAAATACAATAAAGCCGGTGGCGGCTAATGCGGCTGCTACCAGCGCTGTTCCATCAGCAAGATGAAGCCAGACTTCAATCCGGCGATGCAGGGCAATTAATCCAACTGTAACAATAAAAGTGATGATACCGGTGCGCAATTTTACCGGGTCAATTGTTCCGAGAGTTTTTTCCAGTTCTTGGGCGTCAATCTGGTAGCGGACGCCAAAGAAGTAGCGCCGGTAAAGTAAAAGCAAGAGCAGGGTAATTATCACCGCGGTTATTGCCGAGACCGGCGTTGCCCAGCGGATAAAATCCTCAAAACTTAATCCTCCGGAAAAAGCGATGTATACCCCAATGGGGTTTCCCACCAGGGTCAGGGCGCTGCCAACATTGGTGGCAAAGACGAGAGAGAGCAGGAAGGGCATCAAGGGGGCTTTGGTACGGCGCGATATTTCTAACGCCAAACCAAAGGTAACGAGGATAGCCGAAACCTCATCGGCAAAGCCACCGAGGAGCACGGAAAAACCCATCAGGAGGCAAAGTAGCAACCACGGGATACCTTTTACCTTTTCTATCGCCCGGATAACAACAAAACGGAATACTCCGATATTCTCCAGCCAACGCACGATAACCATCATTGCCATAATAAAGAGGATAGTAGGAATGGACATAAACTTTACCGTTGTTTCCAGGTCCATTACTCCGGTTATCAGCAGGATGCCGAGTGCGGCAGCAGCGATTGCCACCCGGAAACGCCAGAACAAAAGGGTGCCGAAAATCATCGCCAGAAACAGGGTAACTGCGAGTTGCTGTTTTAGTAGCCAGTCGGGTTGATTAAAACGGAGGTAATTAAATTCCTGGTAGATGCCTGTTTCCGGTAGTTTGATTAAGGGCAGGGCTATTTTTGCTCCAATAAATACCAGACCCATGAGGAGGAGAAATAAAAAGAACCGGCGATTTCTTTTAAAGAGCCCCTCGTGGGGTGGCTGGGCGATTATCCGGGAGGCGGTTCCGGCTTCTTTTGCCTTTATTGCTGCCTGGCGGATGTCGTTATTATTAAGTGAGCGGGCAACCTCGGCAAGGAGTTCAAGATAGAGGTCGCGGTCACTTTCCGGGGCGAGAAGAAACACCACCAGTTGCACCGGCTGGTGGTCAATTGCCCCCCAATCTAATGGCGAGCGGAGACGGACAACAACAATTAGCGGTTTGAGCACATTTTTGCTGATTACATGAGGAAGTGCCACCGCTACCCCCACACCGGTGGAGCCCAATTTTTCTCTTTCCTTTAACTCCTCAACCAGTGCTGTGGGGTCGTTAATAACATTTGCCGCTGCCAGCCGCTCAGCAACGATTTTGAACACATCTTCCTGGGTGGTCGGCTCCTGAATATCCAGTGCGAGGTGGTGAAGGGTAAAGCGGTTTAGTTGAATCATCTATTGTGCCTTTTACGCTGAATGTCTATTTTAGAGAAATATTTACCATGTTAGAAACTTTCTGCCACATCAGAGATGCGGACATTGTCGCAGATGAGCCAGGAGGGTACAGCAAATGCCTCGGGCTGACGCCGTTCATAAGTGGAGGATTCATTCTGGGAAACTGCGATGCTGGATATGGCGATGACATTGTTAAAAAGGTTGGGAATGGCGTCGGTGATGCGGGAGGAGAAGAGCGGTGCGGTGAATTTACCGTCCTTAACCAGGATGGCGTTGAATCGGGAGGAGCCGGTGAATATGCCTCGGGTCGGGTCAGGCATATGGATGTAGTGGAGATGAGGTATGTAGAGGGCGTTCTCGACCAGCGCAAGTGCCGACTCCAGGTCTGCCGGACCGGAACCGGTTGTAAAAACCACATCCCAGTTGTGCAGGTCATGACCGGTGGGCGACTTTTTATACTTGGCGGCGGTGTGGGAATCATAAGTCAGTCCGGTGAATACGCCCTTTTCCACCAATAAAAAGGGTCGGCGGCGTTTACCGATGAAGTCAAAGGGCATCTGAAACACCAGCGGGTTCTGCGGGTCGTCAACAATGGTGATCTGTTCCGAGAAGATTTTATCACCGATTTTGTTTTTAGCGGTAAATGCCCGACCTTCTTCCCACATCCGTCCGAAGAATCCACCCCAGAGGCAGAGGGAGACGAGCTGGGCGATTGCCTGGGGACCAAATATTACCCGCTGGGGACCGATGCTGGTGCGATAGCCGGGATTGTTTTCATAAATCGGTAACAGCCTCTCCAGTTCGGTGATGATCTCCTCGGCGTGGAACTCATCAACCTTTTTCTGGGTGCGTTCCGCAGAAAGTTCCCATTTTTTCGTCTGGTGCTTTAAGACCAGAACCAGTTTACCATCGGTAAGCCGGCGATATGCCTCATGGTCGTTGGCGGTGCTGATGTAGTAAATTTCAGTGGCGCCGGTTGACCAGGAACCGGAGAAGTCATAATCGCCTCCGGGTTTAATGGTCTTGACCACCCGGGCGCACAGTTCTGCCTTTTTCTGGGGCGAGATGTTCTCCAGTGCTGGGTCATAGCCGGTTTCATCGTCAACCGGTTCCTCAACCACACCGAATATCGGGTCATACTCCTTTTCCGGAGCATAACGGCACTTCTCAACGGTCCGGGTTAGTGCGGACTTTACCTGCTCAAATGATGTGATGTCACCGGTGAGCGAGATGTTGGCGACCCGGCGTCCGTCCTGAACCGAGATATCAAGCCGGGTAAGGTCCTCGGCGGTGGAAAGTGCAATGGCTGAATTGCCCAGCCGGATAAGGCTGGAACGTTCCCGGTGCAGAAGAAATTCAGCATTGATGCCATTTTTGCGGGCGTCGTCCCGCGTCTGGAGCAGCAGTTCCCGGATTCGTGTGGTAAGCATGGTTTACCTCCCTTCTCCGGTTAGAACATTTTTAAAGCGCATCACCGGCACACCGTGACCGACCTCCATAATCTGGTTCGGTTCACCCTTGCCACAGTTCGCCACCTGAATCAGGCGCCAGGTAGAACGGTCACCAACCATATCCAGTGATTGATAGAATTCCAGCGTGTGTCCCTGATAGGTCGGGTTCTTGTAAACCCGGGTTATCCGACCGTCCTTTACCTCCCAGGCGATTTCGCAGCCAAAATGGAAGTGCTCCCGATTAGAGCCGATTGACCAGGACACCGGCATATCCAGGACAACACCGTTCTCGGTCGCCTTGACGATGTCCTCCAGTGTGCCATCATTACCCCATTCCACACACACATTGGTCATCCGGTCAATCGGTGTCTTGTAAAAACCGGCAGCGCGGGCTGAGGCACCAGAGTTCGGGACAACGGTTCTGCCCGCCCGGGCGTTTGCCTCTTTCAAGTCCAGCCGACAGCACAGGACATTTACCAGGATTCCGTTCTTAATCAGGTAGTAGTCATGCTGGGGTGTGCCCTCATCATCATATCCGAATGTGCCCGGAGAGTTCTCAACCACCATTACCCGGGCGTTTAATTTATCCGAGCCATAACGCAGGGTGCCGATATCCTCGGGTCGGACATGGGAACCACCGGCAAACGACAGTTCATAGCCCAGGATGCGGTCCAGTTCCAGGGGGTGACCGATGGTCTCGTGCACCTGCAGGTGTCCCTGTCCGGGCAAAAGGATGACATCCCGTTTCCCTGGTGGCAGGGTTTCCGCAACCAGGAGTTCACCCAGTTCCTTTTTTACCCGTTCGGTGTGTCCGGCAAAGGCGTCGGTGCGGGCAAGCCATTCAAAGCCCCTGGTGCCGGTGCCATCAGAGTGAAGTTCAAAACTCCGGCGCTGGGTTCTGCCTTCCTTATCCCGTGCCATTGCGGTCATACTGGCAAATGTGTTCATTACCCAGCGCTCAATCTCACTGCCCTCGCTGTTAAAGTAAAATATCCGGCGCTTCTGAAAATGGGCAGTCACCATCCGATGCTCAATAATTTTATCATTGAGCAGACGGTCAATCTGGCGCAAAATGTCAATCTTCTCGGGCCGGGACACAGTAAACGGATCGCGGGTAAATGGTGGCTGATAATTTCCCTTTACCGGGCGGGGAGCGCCCATATCCTTGGGAAAACCGAGCAGCAGTGCTGCTGCCTCGGCATTGGCAAGCGCCCGGTCAAAACATTCCTTTATTCGGGTGAAGTCAGCGGTGGCGGCAAAACCAACCGCACCATTTTTTAACACCCGGACACCGATGCCCCGCTCCTGCTGATAGTAGTTTACTTCCAGATTACCATCATAGAAAACGAGCCTTTCCGTGGCATCCTCATCATAGATGCGGGCATCAGCAAAACTGCACTCACAATCGGTCATCCTTTGCAGTTCTGCCCGGACCGTGCGGGCAAGCTCGGCAATAAAACTCATCTTATACTCCTCTCTTTCTCCCTGTTACGAGAGATAAAATAATATCCAGAAAACCCCTTCTGGCAAGAAATTTAGTTTCGCTTTTAACCACGCACCCGGAGCCAGAGGCTTTTAAGGTTGCCAGCGATGGTCATCGCCCGCACCGGGCAGATCTCGGCACAGCAAAAGCAACTGATGCATCTTTTCC
>CAKZPX010000134.1 GCA_937139435.1 uncultured bacterium | reverse complement strand
CGACGGTTTAAAATTGACTCCACCCACACAACCCTCATTGCGGTATCATTGACACTATTCTCATCTCCGACAAGTTTCACCCGGGCAAAGAGCAGATAGTACCCTGGGGACGCCCCCCACACAGGAAGGGAAATATCACTCTCAAGACCGGCATCCAGCACTGTAGCCACGCTTTCGTTATAAACTACCGTACTCTCCGGCAACCTTTTTACTAAAAAACAGGTCTGGAAATCCACCCTTTCTTCACCCGAATTTGCCACTCGCACCACCGGCGTGACCATAGACTCAGAAAAGGTATCAACCGGAGCGATAATCTTTCGCACCGCCACATCTCGTCTTGTTACATAACACCTCTTGTTCAGCGTATCATTATCGGAACGCATATCCCCGAAAAGCAATGTCTGCACACGGACAAGAACATACCCGCTTCTCGCTGGAACCCAGGGTGATAGTTCAACCAACGCGCTACTTTCCTCTGCAACCGCAATCCATGTTGAATCTTGGTAAATGACGGTTCTCAAACTATCACTAATATCCACCCGAACATTCACACTTTCCTGTTCATTTCCGTAATTCCTAATTACAACCAGAGGGTTAATCTCAGCCCTACCGATGGTGTCATCCGGACTTAAAATTGCCTCCGGACCGACATCGCAGACCCGAACAAAAACATTACCGGTTACCCGGTCATTGCCCGGATTGGCATCACCAACAAGCAAGGTAGAACAGCATAACCCCTGTGCCCCCCGTCTAATTGCCCACCAATCACGGAAGCGCACCACAAAAGTATCGCCGGGTGGAAGTTCAAAAACAGTTGTGGTATCAACATAATCAATACCAATTCGGAAAAGTACATTAAAGGACTCCACTTCAGTCCCATAATTTTTCACCACTGCCATCGGCTGAACATTTTGACTTGAATCCATCCGAACACCCGGACAGATAATCTCCTGCACTCCGACATCATGCCATACAACAACAAATCCCGCACGTGCCGTATCGTTCTCCGGATGCATATCACCCTCTAACACCGTCCGGCAACGAATAAAATAAGTGTCCCGCACCGCATTCCATCCGGCAAAACCGGTATCACGTTCTACCCCTGGTCCCAGTGAAAGTGTTACCATACCTTCGTAGACCGGTACCTGCTGGCTAACACTCATAATAGTACACAATACGGCAAAAGTTGCGGGTACATTCCCACGATTTTTCACTCTGACCCGCGGGCGAATTAACCCTTCATTTACTCTGCCAATCGGTGCCAGAATATTTTTGGTTAATGCGTCAACAACCCGAACAAACGTCCTACCTCTCATAACATCATTCGCAGGATTAATGTCATTGGCAACCGCAACCGAACAACTGAAACTTAACCATCCTTGCCAGTGAAGAGAAATCGGCCCAAAAATTACTCCGACCGATTCTCCGGGCGCAACACTATCAACCCTATAGCCAACAATCGTATCTCGCAATCGAAAATAAACATCAACTACCGGGGCGAAAAAATCACCATAATTCACCACCCAGACCACAGGTGAAATCACACCAGCAGAGTCTACCGTGTCTGAAATCTGCTCAATTCTCCCAACTCCAACATCTTGCACCATCTCATACCGACGTAACCGTATATCATAGGCTGAATTGCCCGCGGCACGTTCACTCCAGACAACCTGCACTCTGCCCGACTGAGTGGTAGTTGTTATTCTATCCCGTCCCAGACTTCCGTGAGACAGGGTGACCAAAGTATCCCACCTCCCGGCAGGGGATCGCCGTCTAAAAAATACACGGTTGCTATCACCAACAGCCGGGTCTGGAGCGCTCCAGGCAACATAAAGGCTGCCATCCGGTTCAGCGCTAACCGATGGACCGGTTTTGTCGCCCCGGTAATAGGGACACAGCTGGACTGTATCACCCCAACCACCTTCACCCCGCGCCCGACAGATTATTGATTGACGTCTTGACCCGGCAATCCAGGTAACGAAAAATGAGTCAACCGCCCAGGAGACGCTCGGAACAGAGCCCCATTGAGCAGCGTAAACCGTCTCAGTTTGTGTCCACACACCCGCAATGCGCCGTCTCGCCATCACCCCCTTATTAACAGCCAACCATCTGTCCCATACCACCATCAAATCACCATCAGGTGCAGAGGCGATAGCCGGTCGGCTTTGGGAAGTAACCTCATCCTTTGCCAGGGTGTCAATCCCGGTCCAGCCGGCTTCCTGCCGGGCAACATAAAGTATGCGATTGACATTTCCCGAAATTAGTCTTAACCAAACGAAGTGCTGACCACCGTTCCTGTCGATAGCAAATGACACTGCACTGTCATTACCCCCGAGAAAAAGAGAGTCTAAATCCCGCCACTCTCCGGTCAGAAAATTTCGCTGTTTCAGTTTCAGGATACCTGACGTTATCCAGGTAACATAGATGTCGCCACCTGAATCCACGGCGATTGCCGGATCCCCGGCACCAGGTAGGTTCCGGGAGATGACGGTATCTCCCGACCATTCCCGCTGAAACGCATCCCATCTTGAATACCATACCTGAAACTCCCCTTCCGTTTTGCCACGCCAGACAATATGCAAATTCCCTTCCGGATCCGCCGCAACACTGCGGGCGTTATTCCAGCAGCTAATATCCCAGTAATCAGGACGATTGGTGATTGACTCAATAGCCAGCCATCCTGCATGGAGGAACTGACCTGGTAGCAAAAGGGTCAAAAGCACGCGCAGAATACGCAAGGTACTACAGACTACCCCGGATGAAAATAAATGTCAACATCGTATTAATTTTTTCTTATTAAAAACAAGTAGCCGGACAAGGAATACAACCCTTCTTCCGCTTCTCAGTACTCCTGCGCTATAAAATTGACAAACCACTATAGCTGATTACACTGTTGAGGGCGTGAGCAATATAAAGATGCCGGCTAAAAAGGCATGGCTCGCAAAGCCCGGAGTTTTATTATGAAAGAACAACCAAATTATGTGGAATTACTAATTACATCTGGGCTCTTCCATTGCTTCCAGGAAGGAGTCTGGATTGCGGACATTGATGGGCGCATCGTGTTTGCGAATCAGTCTTTTGCCCGGCTCCTGGGACTGGAAATGCCTGAACGGTTGCATGGCAGAAACTGGCGTGAGTTTTTCCCACCTGCTGAATCTGCCGCATTAACAAAATCACTACTGGCGATTGAAACAGTTAACCGCATCCATGTAACCCAGAGAGTACGGGAGACAAAAATTATCACCGTGGATAACCAGACGGTCCCGGTCGCCACCACAATGCTTCATAAAACAGATGCGGGACAGGAGTGGTTTATCGGAATTGTCTACCCAAAATCAATCGCTCCCACCCCACCACAAATTACCGAGGGAACAGCAAAACATCTAATTGAAAATACCGTTGATGGTATCTGCATTATTGAGAATGGCGAAATTGTTTATCTGAATCAGCGCCTGGAAGAACTTACCGGCTACAACGCACCGCAGTTGTTACGTATGGACCTGCAGCAGTTACTCAATCCGATTGACCGGAAAACCATCACCCGTATTCTCTCCGAGCCTTCCCGGATTCTGGGAAGGGTGCGCGAAGAGGTTAAGATTTTAAGCCGAACCGGCAAAGAAATTGAATGTGAGTTAAGAATTGTGCCCTTAACCGTTAACGGACGCACCATGCTCCTCTGCTATCTACGAGACATCTCGGCATTAAAACAGGCAGAACGAACCCACGCTGAGTTCATCGCTATGGTATCCCACGATCTGCGCACCCCGCTCGCCGCAATCAAAGAGGCGATCTCACTTCTTGCCGATACCGCTGCCCCACGTCTGGAGGAGAAACAACGCCGTTACCTTACGATCGCCCGGGAGGAACTTGATCGGCTTAACCGGATGATTGACAATCTAATTGAGGCATCAAGGATGGAGGCAGGCAAGGTAATTCTTAATCTGGAACCTCTGGCGATCGAGGAACTGCTCAACATCGCCCTGGAAAGCCTGAGCCTGCTTATTACAAAGAAAAACCTTAAAATTGAAAAGCGTCTTCCGGCAAAAATCCCACCGGTTCTGGGTGACCACGATCGTCTCCTCCGGGTACTCAATAATCTCCTTGATAACGCCATTAAGTACTCTCCTGAAGGTGGAACGATCCGGATTGATATAGAACCGGTTGATCCTGAAGTACCTATCCTCTCCGGAACCGGAATACTTGCCAATACCCGCTACGTCAAGGTAACCATTACCGACCAGGGTCCAGGTATACCAGCAGAATTCTTGGACCGGATATTTGGAAAATTTGAACGGGTTGACCCGCACGGTCCAGGTATCGGACTGGGACTGGCGATTGTTCGTTCTATTGTTGAACTCCACCATGGCAAAGTCTGGGCGCGTTCGGTATTGGGTGAAGGTACTCGTTTCAGTTTTATTTTACCAACCAAAGAGGAAACATAAATGAGCACACCGAGAAAGAAAATTCTATTGGTTGAAGACGAGCCGAATATGAGGGAACTGGTAAAGGCGCGGCTCGAACATCATGGCTATGAGGTAACTGTGGTCGGTGACGGGTATCAGGCAATATTCACTGCCCGCCAGGTAAAACCTGACCTGATCATTCTTGATTTGATGATTCCCCGGATGGACGGCTATACGGTCTGCCGAACCCTGAAATCATCCAGCGACCTGAACAATATCCCGATTATCATGTTTACCGCCCGCACATCACCTGATGACCGGCGCCGGGGAACGGAGATGGGCGCAGACGCATATTTGACCAAGCCATTTGTTCCGGAAACACTCTTAGCAAAAATTGAGGAACTCCTTACCAGAACCGGTACCGAGCCCACGCCCGACCAAACAACCGGAGAGGCTGGACCCCCTCCTGACACTCAGGCGGAAAAAAAAAGTGAATCCGACAAATTAGAGGCTGTTCCGAAACCTGCTGTTACCACTGCTCCAGAGGAAAAAGGGCTGGATCAACCGACCGAGCAAATCCGAACAACTGAGGAACAACTGCAACGTTTAGCCGAAGAGACTCAGAAACTCCATCAACTCCGTCACGAGCTGGAATCACAACTGAAAACCCGACAGACAACCAGCAATCAAATTTCCGAGCCGATCCAGACAAAGATCGAAGAGGAATTAAAGAAATTAACTGACCAGGTACAACAAATTCAGGAGAAACGCCAGCAACTGGAGGCAGCGCTTGCCGCCCTGAAACAGAGGCAGTAACCAATGACCATCCAGCAATTAATCAAAGCGGCGCTTGCTGAAGACATTGGAAAGGACGACATCACCTCGCGCCTCCTGATTCCAGAAAAGACCACCGCGGTTGCCAACATCGTTGCCCATTCCACCGGTGTCCTCGCTGGAATAAAGGTCTGTGCCATGGTGTTCAGGACGGTTGACCGGCGTATCCATTTTGACCCCCTGTATCGGGATAGCAGCCGTTTTCGCAGTGGTGCGATTCTCGCCCGGATTACCGGTCCAGCACGCTCCATCCTGACTGCTGAGCGCACCGCGCTCAATTTCCTATGCCGGCTTTCCGGCATCGCTACCTTGACCGCTAAGTTTGTCTCCCGGATCAGGGGGACAAAGGTAACTATCCTTGACACCCGTAAAACAACCCCGGGCTGGCGGGAACTGGAGAAATATGCGGTTCGCTGCGGTGGCGGAAGAAATCATCGCAAAGGACTCTATGATATGGTTCTGATTAAAGACAACCATCTCGCCCTGGTGGGTTCGGTAGCGACCGCGTTAGAACTTACCAGCAACGCCCGCCTGCCCCGGGAGATTGAGGTAAAGACGCTTGATGAACTGCGTGCCGCGCTTGCTGCTGGTGCCCGCTGGATTATGCTTGACAATATGACCGTCACGCAGTTACAGCGGGCGGTAAAGATCACCGCCGGAAGGGCAAAACTGGAGGCTTCCGGGGGTGTTACTCTGAAAAATGTTCAGCGGATCGCTCGCACCGGCGTTGATTACATTTCTATCGGTGCCATCACCCATTCTGCTCCCGCTGCTGATATCAGTCTGGAAATTGTTACCGACTAAACCGTCCGGGCAAAAAACTTTCCCGGCAACTGTGTTATCAACCCCTTTATCTCCAGTTGAAATAAAATATTAAGCAACTCTGCCATCGGCATCCCGAGTATCTCACAGAGTTCATCAATATGCCGGGGCTCGGCAGTAAGCGCATTTAAAACCGGTTTTTCCTCCTCTGCCACCGGTGCACCTGCTACCGATGGCTCCGTTACCCTCCCCCTCCCCAAAAAGGAAAGGATTTCATCGGTGGCGGTAACAATCTTTGCTCCATCCCGGAGTAATCGGTTAGTGCCAGTACTTTTCTCGTCTCCTATCCGCCCGGGCACCGCAAAAACCGTCCGTCCCTGTTCCTGCGCCCAGGCACAGGTGTTCAAAACCCCGGAACGGTCTCCTGCCTCTACCGCTACCACCGCCCTTGCCAGTGCTGAGATAATCCGGTT
>CAKZPX010000133.1 GCA_937139435.1 uncultured bacterium | reverse complement strand
ATATTTAATACCTGCTGGACGAGAAAGATGAGTATTGTGTAAGAGACGGCGGAGATAAATGTGGAAATAACAATTGAGGCGAGGACAAAGGCGACAAGCCGACTGTGGAGGAGAAGGCGGATAAGTTCTATCAGGTCGGCAAGGAATTGCCTTAACGCTTTACCCAATTTTACCCGAAGGGAGATGGAATTTTTATCAGATGAAGCTGTAACCAGCGTAGTAATGGGCACTTTTTGAAATGCGATGTTGAGGGCAAGGAGACCAGCGACAAAATGGCAGGAGGCATCAATTAATATCCCTCCACTCCAGCCAACCCATTTTATCAGAAATCCACCGATCACCATTCCCATTACCGTGGCGATGCGGGCAAAAATCAGATTGACCGAGTTAGCAACCAAGAGTCTGTTTTCTGGTACCAGATGGGGGAGGAGGGCGGGGTTGGCGGTATTATTAAATATATCTAACCCGAAGAATATGGTAAGTGCAATCCAAAAGGGAAGAAAACTGCGGGTGAGTATGATGACAGGCGGGACGAGTAGAAATAGCCCCGTCTGGATGAAGTGGATTCGGGCGATGGTTTTCCTCTTGTCCCAGTGGTCAACAAGGACACCGGCAATCGGAGAAAGTAGTAGAGTAGGAAGTACAAATGTCAGAGCCCCTCCGGAGTAGGCAATTAATTTTCCCGGAGCCGATACACCAATTATGGTGATAAGAAGCATGTGAGAAAGTCGGTCCCCGAGTTGCGACATGGCCCCCGCGAGGCTTAACAAAATGAAGTTTCTGATACGAAGAAGTTCGTGAAAGTGATTCAGCATCTCTGGATAGTATCAGGAGTTAGCTAACAGTCAAGTGCCATAGGAAGAGAGTGATTTTATCGGGTAAACTTGACATTTAGATAATTTATTGGTAAATATAGAAAGCGGTTATAAAGGAGGCGGTAATGTATTGTGAGTTAAATCGTGAGATTTTCGCTGATGTGCTGGGGAGTGTAGCACAGATTGTGCCGGCTAAATCTGCTTTTCCGGTATATCAGAATGTTCTGGTGGAAATTGTTGACGGCAAATTGAGGCTAACCGGTTCCGATGGGGATGTTATTTTAAGAAAGGAGACGAAACTGGAGGGGAAAAGTAAAAATGGCAGTGCTCTTGTCAAGGGTCACGAATTAGCCAACCTTGTCCGGCAGAGTCCAGGTGAGGATGTGGTTATCAGCGGTGACGAAAATGTTGTGGTAACGACCGGTAAGTTAAAAGCCTCCTTTTTGCGATTTCCACCCGAGGAATTTCCGCCGTTTCCCGAATTACCCGGCGAAGGTCCGATAGAATTTCCCCTTGCCCTGCTGTTTGAGATGTTTGACTTATGCAGTTTTGCGGTCTCTACCGATGATTCCCGTCCTTTTTTGACTTCAATTAACTGGGAGATTCTGAAAAATGAATCGGTGATGGTGGCAACCGATAGTTACCGTTTGATATGTGTGACACGAAAGACAAAATCTAACACCAGGGCAAAATTACTCGTTTCTCCCAAGGTACTAAACGCTCTACCCCGGGGCGAGGAGAAGGTAAGGGTGTTTTTTGACCCCAAGATGGTTGGGTTCCAACTGGAGGATATGACGATAATTGCCCGAATGGTAGAGGGACCTTACCCTGATTATGAGAAAGTAATACCCAAAGGTTATCCTAATCGTGCCATAGTGAAGAGAGATGAGTTACTCGCCGCAGCACGACGGGCAGCGGTCATCGCCCGCCCGGTAGGAAGGCAGTTAAGCCTGGAATTCAAGACCGGAGGTGTTGTTGTCCGGGCAGAGAATCCCGATTTAGGAAAAAGTGAAGAAGAACTGGAGTGTGACTACCAGGGTGAGCAGTTGAATATTGGGTTTAACGGGAATTTTCTGATGGAGATTCTAAGACACATCAGTTCGGAAAAGGTGGAGATAGAAAACACCAGTCCAATGGCACCAGTTTTGTTCCAGCCGGCGGAAAAGAGATCGGACGCCGAGGATTTGTTTATTCTGATGCCAATACGCCTGGATTAATATCGGTGCAGAAACAATTACTGTTGACTAAAATTGTCTTTTTGCTGACGATATTTTTTCTCTCCGGGTGCCGGCAGTTAGACCCGAATTACTCCGAACCGATGATTAATGGCTATCTTTATCGGGTGGAGTATTACGACCGTTCAATTGAGTATGAACGCTATGTTGAGGTGTCGGATAACCGGGGGTTGAGAATGGTGCCAGTGGTTACACTTAACAATGAGTTACTGAAAGTCTTATATTACTCATGGACCAAGTATGGTTATGGCGACACATATCAATTTCCACTTGATACCTTCTATGAACTTAAGGTGACGCACTACTGGGGGAATGCCTGGGCAAAAGTGGCGATGCCCGGTAATTTTTCTTTGCTGTCGCCTCCGGAAGGTTATGTTCTGGATATGGAATCAACCCTGGTTATTTCCTGGACGAGGTCCAGCAGGGCAGAGTGGTACTGGGTGGAAGTGGATATTGAGTACGAGTACCGTGATACTCTTAATCAGGAGGATGATCTAACATTTGGGCTGGATACAATGGTTTTTGACACCTTTTATATCATACCGTCGAGCCGTATATTTCCAGGTTTTGTTAGCGATGTAATAGAAGGAGATGGCAGTGTTATGGTATGGGCTGGGTGTGGTCCAGCAATTGAACCGGGTGACCGGGGTAATGTGCAGGGAGTCGGTTTTGGTTTTTTCAATGCGATCAACGAGCCTCGTGAGAAATATTTCTATGTTGGGGCGCCAATTGTTAATCACCATCAGAACCGGAGAGGCAAGGGAAAAGTAAGGTTGCCGGAAAAGTTATACCAGCGAATTATTCTGGGTAGGACTGAAGAAAGATAATCATTAATTTTCTCGGTAACAATCAAGCATTAAAAGCGCTGTTAGAATAATTTGAGAGGGCTCTTAATACTCTTTAGAACTTACTTTTGACCATAATTTCCAGCGAGAGGCTTCTTTTATTTCTTAATCAGATTGTGATGCGCGCCTTTTTTTCTGCCTAATGGTGTCAACATGGCATTCTTTATTATGGAGAAGGGCGGTTAGTTTGTTTCCTTGACACCTGATAAAGGAGGTTTATAATCCAATGGTGAACCCCTGTAGCTCAGTAGGATAGAGCAGCGGTTTCCTAAACCGCAGGTCGCCCGTTCGAATCGGGCCAGGGGTAGAAAGGAGAATGGAGAGTGAGGTTAAGACATCGAGTGAGTAAGGGTGAACTGAAAGAAGATAAATTTCAGCGGGCAGTGGAGAAGATAGCAGAGTTGTATTACGCTGACACTAAGCGGTTCTGGATTGGTATTGGGTTCGGGCTGATTGTTGTTGTCGGAATAATTTTGCTGGTGCAAAATCGTCCCAGACCGGTGGTAAACCCGGAGGCAGAATTACGGTTGATGGATGCCCTGGGGAACTATTTCCAGGGCAATAACGATTACGCGGAGCAGGCATTTAAAGAACTGGCAACGAGGTTTGGTCGGGATTATGCCGGCATCAAAGCCCGGTATTATTTGGGTAGCATATATCTCCATTCTCAACCACCACGTGTTGAAGAGGCAAAGCGGGAGTTCTCCGTTTTTATTAAGAAGGCAAAAGATGACCCGGTTTTGAGTCCTGCGGCTCTGATTGGACTGGCGATATGTGAGGAGAAACTGGGGAATTATGCCCGGGCAGGTAAGATTTATGAGAGTGTTTATCGCCGTTATCCCCAGTCTCCTTTAGGTTTTGAGGGGATGATGCAAGCAGGGAGGTGTTATCGCCAGGCAGGTATGCTGGACAGGGCAGAAAAGATTTATGAGGAACTACTGGAAAAGGAAAAACCCACTGGTGCCCGGGCTGACGATGTCAGGATTGAACTGGCTTTTATCAGGGCGTTGAAAAACAGGTTGTAATACATGGATGAGGCTTTGACATTTGATGATGTTCTTTTAGTTCCCCAGTATTCGGCGGTTTTACCGGCAGAAGTTAACATTGAAAGTCGTTTCAGTCGTGGTCTAACATTGCATCTTCCGTTGGTAAGTGCGGCGATGGATACAGTTACCGAGGCGCGGATGGCGATTGCGATGGCACGGGCAGGTGGTATCGGTGTTATCCACAAAAATATGGGTATTGAGCAGCAGGCAGCAGAGGTGGCCAGGGTGAAGCGGGCGGAGAGTTCAATGATTAATGACCCGATCTCAATTACTCCGGACCGAACCGTTGCTGAAGTGCGGGAATTGTTCCTCCGGCATAATATTTCGGGACTGCCGGTTGTTGATAGTCAGGGGAAATTGGTCGGGATTGTTACGCGGCGCGATTTGCTTTTTGAGGATGACGACAACAAACCGATAAGCAAGGTGATGACCGCCGAGGGGTTAGTTACCGCACCGGTAGGGACATCACTGACAAAGGCGCGCGAGATTTTGAAAAAGCATCGGCTGGAGAAGTTGCCAATTATTGATCGTCAGGGGAAATTGCGCGGACTGATTACCGCGAAGGATATCGTTAAACGGGTGGAATATCCGCACGCGACCGTTGATGTCCAGCGACGGTTAAGATGTGCTGCTGCAGTTGGCGTGGGGAGAGAGGCGGTTGAACGAGCAAAGGCGCTGGTTGCTGCCGGGGTGGATGCAATTGTTATTGACACCGCCCATGGTCACTCATCCCGGGTGATTGAGACGGCAAAGACGTTGCGCCGGCTGTATCCAAAACTGGAACTCGTCGCCGGTAATGTTGCCACTGCTGCGGGTGCACTGGCGTTAGCAAAGGTCGGGGTTTCAGGAGTGAAGGTGGGGATTGGTCCTGGCTCCATATGTACAACCAGGGTTGTTGCCGGTGTCGGTGTTCCTCAACTCACTGCGATTATGGAGTGTGCAACAGCATTGAGGAGATATCGTATTCCAATTATTGCTGATGGTGGGGTCAGATTTTCCGGTGATGTCGCTAAGGCGCTGGCAGCCGGTGCTTCCTGTGTGATGATGGGCAACCTTCTCGCGGGAACCGACGAGAGTCCCGGGGAGGATGTTCTTCTTGAGGGGAGACGCTATAAGGTTTACCGGGGAATGGGTTCAATTGATGCGATGCGTAAAGGTTCCTGTGACCGTTACTTTCAGGATAACAATGCGGAACTGGTGCCCCAGGGGATTGTAGGACGTGTTCCTTACCGGGGTAGTGTCCGTGATGTGTTGTTCCAGCTGGAGGGTGGATTGAGGGCGGCAATGGGGTTCTGTGGTTGCCGGACTATTGCTGAGTTTCAAACGAAGGTGAAGTTTGTCAAAATCACCAATGCCGGACTACGGGAAAGCCATCCGCATAGCATTACTATTATTAAAGAGGCACCTAACTACGAGATGCCTCCCGAGGCAAAAGAAGGTTAACTACCCGGCGACGGGATAAAACCTTCTTTCATCATCCACTGAGTTAATTCCCTTGCCTGTTTGATTTTTTCCGTCGCGGTTTTAAGTAGTTCCTCGCGAGTCATTTTGATTCGAGCAACACCCTGTTCAATCGCCTTCATTCCTACTGCCACTGCCTCACGAGGAAAGACTTCCCAGTCGTCCATTGTTGGAATAAGGTAATTTTCTCTCAGCCCCCGGTCTTCTGCCACTCTGGCAAGTTCCAGGGCAGCGGCGATGCACATCTCGTCGGTAATCGTGCGGGCATTGACATCAAGCGCTCCCCGGAAGATTCCGGGAAAGCCCAGCGAGTTGTTCACCTGATTGGGAAAATCGCTGCGACCGGTGGCAACGACCCGGGCGCCGGCTTCGATTGCTTCCCAGGGCCAGATTTCAGGAATGGGATTAGCACAGACGAAGACAATCGGGTCTTTTGCCATCGTTTTGATCCATTCAGGTTTGATGATGCCCGGACCAGGTGTTGAAAGAGCGATCAGGACATCAGCGCCTTTCATTGCATCGGCGATTATGCCCCGGACGTTTTCATCATTGGAGATCTGGCACATGTGCCACTTTTCTTGGAACTCTTCCTGCAGTTCGGTTCTGCCCTTGTGAAGGGTGCCTTTCGAATCGCACATTATGATATTACCAGGGGTGACGCCGCCTTTAATAATTACCCGGGCGATAGCGATGTTAGAAGCACCG
>CAKZPX010000132.1 GCA_937139435.1 uncultured bacterium | reverse complement strand
TTTTCTTCTACTGGGTACGGTTTCCGGGGTGTTTTTCTGGCGTCGACCGTTGCCAGCGAGCCGGATGTTGTGTGTGGTTCGTTCAGCCCAGGGGGTCAAAGTTTTTTCCCTTGACCGTGATACGATAATTACGGTCACCGGTCCTGGGGGTGAGACAACAGTGGAGATAAAGTCGCGCCGGGTGCGAATCCGGGATTCAGACTGTCCCAATAAAATTTGTGTGCGAATGGGCTGGGTAAGTTATGGAGGACAACTGATTGTTTGCGCCCCGAATCGGGTAATTGTTCGGATTGAGGGGGGTGGTTTTGATGCGGTTACCAGGTAGCGATATAAAAATTGCGGTTTACAGTGCACTGGCGATCGGTCTTTATACGGTGGAAAATTATCTGCCGGTTCCGGTTCCCTGGTTAAGATTGGGTATCGCCAATGTGGCGGTGGTAATGGCGCTGGACGAGGTTGGGGTGACCGGGGCGGTGGTGGTATTTATTTTAAAACTTGTGATCGGCTCAATAGTTGCCGGACGATTCCTTACCCCATTTTTCTTTTTTGCTCTGGTCGGTGGCGGACTGGCACTGGGCACGATGATTGTGACAAAACTTCTGGCAAACAGGTTGGTTACCGTGGTTGGTATCAGTTGTGTTGGCGGGGTGTTTCACAATATCGGTCAGTTGCTTGTTGCCCGTTATCTGTTGGTTCCTGACCAGCGGTTATTGTTATTGTTACCGGTTTTGATTTTTCTGGGTGCGGTTACCGGCACCGCAACCGGGTTTATTGCCCGACTGGTTATTTTGAAGATGAGGGGTAAAACTTGATTGATGTTTGCTGGTTGTTATATTACCGCTACAGGAGACAGGTGAATTATGAAGAGTAGAGGAGTTAGAGCTGGTGGTCGTTCAATCGGACTTCTGATTATCGCTTTGCTGGTTGCCGGGATCTCCGGCAGTATTCTTTCTTATTTTCTTGCCGGGCTTTTTCCTCTTGGTCCGGTGCGTGACTTTTTCTTTAAGTCGGTGCAGGTGGGCATACCTACATTCACACTGAATCTGGGTTTTGCCAATCTTACTCTGGGCATTTCTTTTGCTGTTACCACCTTTGTAATAATCTTGCTCATTATGGCGATCTATCTCTGGTTCCGATTTTAAAAAACAGGGGGCAGATTTCTGCCCCCTGTTTTATTTATTAACTGACCCTTAATCCTGGATAATAAACTTTCGTGCCAGGACACCTTTTTCTGTTTCCATTTTGAGGAAGTAGACACCGGGTGGAGCAGTTTTGCCGTTGCTGGTTCTGCGATTCCATACTACCGAGTGGCTGCCAGCCGGTTTTGTTCCGTTAACCAGTGGGCAGACCAGTGCACCGGTAATGTCGTAGATGCTGATTCGCACCTGTCCAGAAACCGGTAACTGGTAATGAATAACTGGAGCGCTGCGGGCTACTGGATTCGGGAATACTTCCAGAGTCAGTGACCTCGGGGTGATTCTTTCTGCCATTATCCCCTGGCGCGCTGGTGTGGTTGTTGTGATCAGGTTGTCAAAGGAGTCGGTCTCCGGGCGATACTCCCAGAATTCATATACATAGGAGCCTTTGAGGCAGAATACCGCTGAGTTAGTAGCGGCGAGCGCCGCACCACGTTTCACCTTTGTTTTCTTGCCGGTGAGAGAGACCGGGATATCAGAACGCCGTGACCAGGAGTCACGGACACCGATTGGGTAGCTCCAGAATTCCTGGGTGTTGCCACCTTTTAGCACAAACAGGGTGTTATTTAAGAGAGTGATCGCACCACCGGCTTTTACCCGGCGATTACGGTTGCCGATCAGACTTACCTGGTCAAGGGGCGTCTGTTGCCAGGAGTCAAATGCCGGAGAGTATTTCCAGACCTCGGTGGTGTTGTTGCCCTTCAGAAGGTAGATGATGCTATCGCCATCGTACACCATATCAGTGCCATAACGGCAGTTGCGGCGACGGAGCGGATTAAATGGCACATCCGGACAACGAGCCCAGGTGTCAGCAGCAATGTTATAACGAAGGAATACGAGGCTGTTGTTGCCCGGTGCACAGTAAATCGCACCCTGGGGACCATGGGCAGGGACATAGGCAAGACACCCACCGGCCTTGGGCCAGCGGAAGGAAAATCCCCGGACAAAAAGTGAACGTTTACTCTGCCAGGTTCGGGAGGCGATATCAAAGGCGTAGAAATCCGGTGTTCCACCACCTTTGATCGCCCAGATCGTTCCCTCATCACCCTGGAATGGGTCAAACACCAGGTCGCAGCCTTCCTTGGCTTTCTTTCCTGATGGGTCAAGGGGCATACTGGGTAAAGAATCCCAGGAGGCCGAGGCGATATCGTAGACATAGAATTCATTGGTATTGCCCCCCTTGAGTGCATAGAGTTTATTGGTTGATGAGGCATAGACGAGGGCAGCGTTTTTCACCTTGCGACGAGCAGGTCCGAGCGGGATGTCTTCACGACGCACCCAGGGCGAGGCGATGAATACCTTGCTGAAGACATCGTTACCAGGGTTGATGTCACCCACCATTGCGGTGGAACAAATAGCGGTAAATATCCCCCGTCCTGACCAGGGAGTGGAGAAGGTTACGGTTGTTTCTGCACCCGGGGCAATTCCGATAACCAGGATGGAGTCAAAGTAGGCTCCCGGGTTGATACGCAGGAATGCCATAATTGAGTCGCCCACTGTCCCGTAATTCTGGATTTTTACCTGCGGATAGATTGGCTCCGGGAATGTGTAGGTACCCGGTGTGACAATGTCCAGTGCTGCCGCATCCCGGAATTCCCGGAACAGTTTTATCGCCCGTCCTGCGGTAAGCCGGTTCTGTGGGTCGTTGGTGGCGGTTGATAACGGCGAGAGCGAGTAGAGGTAATTGACTCCCTCTCTGCCGGTATTGTTTTCAATGCCGACCGAGATATTTTTGCCATTATCATAGTTCAGGTCACCGGTGGTGACATCGTAATACTGAAAGACAACCGTCCCATTTTCGTTGAGGATCGCCTGGAAGGTAATGAGGTCAGAGGAGTCGGTATACTTACGGTTGACATTCTGCCAGGTGACGACAAATGCCCGGTTGGGTGCTGTG
>CAKZPX010000131.1 GCA_937139435.1 uncultured bacterium | reverse complement strand
TCGTCCATTAAAGAATATGAGTCGGGTTCATCTCCATATCGGGACAGCGGAGGTGATGTGTCGGGTTTGTTTGTTAGATAAAAAGGAACTTTTGCCCGGTGATGAGGGACTGGTGCAGATCCGGACCGAGAAGCCAGTTGTGTGTGACTGGAACGATCGTTATGTGTTAAGGCACTATGCACCACAGGCAACAATTGGTGGTGGTGTTGTGCTGGAGGCAAGTGCGGTTCGGGAGCGTCGGTTTCAGGAGGAGACGATCAGACGGCTGCGGGAGTTGAAGTCCGGGGTACGGGGAGCGGTGCTGGAGCAGTTTTTGCTTAAAACCGGGTTTGACGTTAAGGCTCTGCCGGCTATCGCGCAGGAACTGGCGATTACCGAAAAGGATGCGGAGATAATGGCAGAGTTTCTTGTCAATCAGGACCGGGCGCGCTGGCTGGAAGAGGAGGGGAAAAGGGTGCTGGTGCATACCAGGGTGGTTGAGCGGGCAGAGGAATTAAGTGTTAAAACGCTGAGGGAGTTTCATGAGCAGAATCCCCTTCGTCTGGGAATGAAACGGGCGGAGTTACGGGCAAGGCTGGGGATGGGTGTTCCGCTGTTTGATTTTGTTATCAAGCGGTTGGCGGTGGCGGGTCGTCTGGTGGAGGATGGTGAGCGGTTGCGACTGCCCGGACATGAGATAAAGTTGTCAGGAGCCGATAAGGAGATTTATGAGCGGGTGGCTGGGGTTTTTGCTGAGCGGATGTGGCAACCTCCATCACTGGAAGAGGTGTTTACCGGTGTTGAATCATCACGGGCACAGCGGGTGAAAATCGCGCTATTGGAGACTGGTGTTCTGGTAGATATCGGCGAGGGTGTTGTTTTGCATAGAGATGCGGTGGCAGAGGCAGAGCGGATATTGAGAAAGATATTCGCCCGGAAAACCGGTGCTGATGCCGGGATTACCGCGTCCGAGTTCCGACAGGCGCTGGACACAACCCGGAAGGTGGTTATCCCGCTTTTGAATCATTTTGATGCCCTGGGGACAACTCAGCGCCGGGGTGATGTCCGTTTTCTGCGCAGTAACAGATGAGTAAATAAGAGAGGAGACCTTTAACGTCCTATGGCAAAACGAGGCATATTAGCAACAGTCACCTGTGCTGGCTGAGCATCTAAATTAGGTAAGGCGCAGTTGGCGCAGGCACTTGCCGGGCTGGAAATGCCCGAGGATCCCAGACTCCTGGTCGGGATTAACACCGCTGATGATGCCGGGGTATTTCTGCTTGCTGATGGGCTGGCGCTGGTGCAAACCGTGGACATTCTTACTCCGATGGTTGAAGACCCTTATATATTTGGCAGGATTGCGGCAACCAATTCTCTGTCAGATGTGTATGCAATGGGTGGCGAGCCGCTGACAGTTCTGAATGTGGTTGGTTTCCCTGCTCCAATGGACAAGAGCATTCTGCGCGAGATTCTGCGTGGTGGGCAGGATACGGTGCGGGAGGCGGGCGCGGTGGTTGTGGGCGGTCATACCTTTAACGAAAAGGAGATAAAATACGGGCTGGCGGTTACCGGAAAAATAGACCCCCGCCGGATAATCACGAATGCCGGTGCCAGGGCGGGTGATGTTCTGATTCTTACCAAACCGTTGGGTATCGGAGTATATACCCAGGCGGTTTTAACACTGGATGAGGTTGATCAGGAGATGGAAAAAGCGGCGATCGCGGCGATGATGCGGTTGAACCGCAAACCGGCGGAGATTATGGTGCGCTGTGGCGCCGATGCGGCGACCGATATCACCGGCTATGGATTTCTCGGTCATCTCCAGGAGATGGCTGAGGCGTCACAGGTGGGGGTGAGGGTATTTGCCGATAAAGTGCCGATTTTACCCCGGGCAAGGGAGCTGGCAAACACATTGATTGACCCGGGTGTTATGATGAACGAAAGTTCATTTGGCGGTAAGGTGGAGTGGAAGGGTGTGGTGCCGGACGAGTTGAAAAACCTTCTCTGGGAGTCAGAGAGTTCGGGCGGGTTGTTGATTGCCCTTAATCCGGAGCGGGTAGCAGAGTTTCAAGATCTTGCTCGGGAGAACGGGGTTCAGTCCTGGGTGGTGGGTGAGGTTGTTGAGGGCAAGCCCGGGACGATAGAGGTAATCTGAAATTAAGACCATAAAGGCGCAAAGAGATGCTACAACCATGCCGGCGTATATTTTAAACAGGAAATTGGGCTGATTTTATTCTGGTGGCACCGGGTTGGTGATGATGATTAAAGCACCGGTGACATTGCCATTGCGGTCACGCAGTGCCTCAAAGCAGAGCGCAGATGAGGGGAAGGCGGGGATAACTTCACACTCCTGGTGACCGGTGGCACCGGAAAGGATTTGTTCCAAATGGGAGAGCAGGGGTTGCAGTCCGGGAAAGTCTTTCAGCGGGCGGTTCACACATTCGTTAGGAGTTGTTCCTAACAGGTTAGCGGCAGCAGGGTTGGCATAGACAATCTTCGGTTCCCGATCAACAAGGATGACCCCTTCGCTGATGTTGCCGGCAAGGAGCCGGAACCGGCGTTCCTGTTCTCCGATATACGCCGCTTTACGGTCATCAAAATCCCGAAGTCGGGCAAAGACACGGTTAAGCTGACGGGTCAGGTCACTCAACTCATCGTTCCTGCTCGGTGTTATTCTGATATCAAGGTCACCCTGTTCCGCACGCGTGAGGGCGTTGCTGATGCGCTTAATCGGCAGGATTATTTGCTGGGGCAGGCGAAGGATGAGGGCGACCAGCAGTGCGGTCAGGATAATGATAACGGTGATTATGTTGCGCTG
>CAKZPX010000130.1 GCA_937139435.1 uncultured bacterium | reverse complement strand
CTTAACCAATGCGGTGCTATCATAAAGGAAACAATCCGCTTCCCGCAAACCAAGAAAACCCGCTACGAGCGCCCGGTTCAGAGCACGGGAAGGAATTTTAACCCTTGACACCACAACCTTCTGTGTCGCTTTTTCAGCTATTTCCCGCACCATTGAATCGATCACCGCCTGGACCTCCGGTTGCGGTTCTACGTTTTCAATTATCACTCCCCGCTGGTTAAGACTGAGCAGTTGATTGCCGGCAAAGGTTAATTCGTACAAATTAGTTCCTGCTGATGGAACGCGTAGCACCACATCAAAACCCGCTACCGGTAGCGACTCATTTTCCCGTAGGATCAACGCCACCAGATCGGTGCGGTTCATAATAACCTTAATCACCTTCTGCAACTCATAAGTCAGTGGCACAATCTTTATCCCGTGCAGTTTAGAAAACGGCTCGGTCAAGTCTACTATTCCGAAAACGATACCGAAATCTATCTTTCCCATTTTTCTGGTCAACCAGGGATGAACTATGGGCATATCCAGTGTGTCATAAAGATTAACCGCAATAACCCGGAAACGAGCGCGGTCAATAAGTTCTTTTATCCGCGGTATACCCAGTTTTAACCATCCCGGGGTAAAGAGCACCGCATCCACACCCGCACGCCCGACAACCGTTATCTCTCCCTCACCATCGCCTGACACCCAATCACTCTCGGAAGAGAAAATCTCACCTCCCATCAACCATAAAACTGGTGTCTCCTTTTTTGCCCGGGCAACAAGCCGGGCGAATCTGGGTAATTCCTCTATTGAGATATCACCGCTGAGAAAAATTGTGACCGTCTCGGTTGCCGGTCTGGCTGCCTTTGTTGAACAGCCAGTTAGTATAACACCGGCGGAGATGATTAGTATCAAAAACAAGATCGGTACACATCCAGACCGCACAGCCGATTATAATCGGTTCAGTAATAACTGTCAATTGTCACGCTTGACTTTTGGCAGTTCCTCTTTAATCTTTTTAACACTCTGGGGGATCGTCTAACTGGCAGGACGGCTGGCTCTGGACCAGCTAGTCGGGGTTCGAATCCCTGTCCCCCAGTTTTTTATTTAAAATCGATACCGCACCCCGCCGAATAGTTCTTTTACCGGATTTAAACGGGCAAACTTTGTCCCTTCATCGCCCTTAAAGACCAAACCACCCATTTCAATCTCAATACCGTTAAAAGGTGTCAAACGCAGCAAAGGCGTTAAACCAAATGAGCCCTTTTTCAGATCCAGGACACCACCAATCCTCGTTAATAACCTGTCCGAGAAAAATTTGCGCTCTATTGCTCCCAGAATAAAGGTTCCTTTTTCTGCTGATGATTGGGCAAGCGGGAAATCACCGTAGAGAAATTGGAGATTGGCATAAAAACCCGACCAGGAGTAGTCAAGACCGCCAATCAGCGAAACACCATTTTTCCCCGCAGTATCAGAATATAACGCGTAGCCTGCTTCTAACCAGGTACCCACGCCGGCAATGTTTGCTGCCGCGTCCGCACCCAGCACCTGCTTACTTAAAAACCTTTCTTTTAATACAAAGTCCAGACGCCGGTTCAGCGGATCAACATTCATCACCGGCTCCACGGTTGGTAGAAAGTTATAACCGTGCAGATAACTGAGAGAGAAATCAAACACCCCGATATGCCCCTTCAGCCTGCCGCCGCAGGTCGCGTTCCGGATGTTTCTCCCCGGCAAAACTATCTCCTCCCTGCTGCTGATGGTGTAAAGTGCTGCTATCTCCCGGGCGGTCGTTGAATCCAATCCCTGCCGGATAAATTCACCGACAAGAAATGAGCGCAATTCCTCTTCACCGGGCAAAACATTGGTAGAAAACCACTCCCCGGGCGGTGAAATCGCCGGTTGAAAGACCGGTTTTATCCCCAGTTCTCCACCCAGCGCCGGTAACGGTTTCCAGCCCAGATGCGCCATCCACACCGGACGACGTTCATCCCAGACCAGCGGGTCAGAATAGTCCGGCGTGGCAAAATTGTCCGTCGGGTTAATCACATCTGCCGTGCCCCAGCGAACCTTCTGTCTACCCAGAGTCAGATTCAACCCTGGGAGAACATCATAAAACCGAATAAAAGCCTCATCAAGTAAAATTGCCACCGGTTCCAGTTCTGTCACCCGGGTTAAATCCATCCACTTCTCTGGATAGGGAAATCCATCCATACGCACCGTTACGCCAATCTTGCCCTCAAATCGCTCCCGGGCTATCGGCACCATTCCCAGACTCAACGCACTTCTGAACCAGGTCAGTCTGGTGCTGTCCCTGCCGGCAATCCGAACCTGCATCCGCGTATTCATCTCTCCGTAAAAATTGAGCTCTTTTTCTTCCTCCTGAGATAATCCACGTCCGAGCAGGAGAAGGAAAAGCAAAATGAACATTAATCTCCGGAAATACATCTTATCCTCCCCTTTTCATATTATCTTCAGTAAAATAATTGTCCTTAATTCCAGTATTCAGATTTACCTCCAGAAGTTTCAATTCCGTGCTACTGCCGCGAGAAATGTTGTCAAGGCACACAGTTTGCGGAATCCAGACCCCATCCTGTTCCAGAAAGTCGCTAAATGTAATTAGCTTCAGCACGTTACCATGCTGGTCCAGTTTATCTACCCTTAACGGCACAAACCGCTCCCGGTCGACCCAGAGCCGGCTCTTTTCACCACCATCTTCAATGTTAATCAAATAAACCATCGTACCGTTCCATTCCTTTTCCTCGACCGCTCCCGTTGCCCGACTTGAACCAAAAGAGATACTTGCCATCTCCCGATAGGAAAAGTCCGAACCGCCAAAACTCTGGTCAACAGCACTGCCTGATATTCGACGCACCCGTCCCTGAGCAGGCAGGTAGACCCACATATTATCTCTGCCGGTGGTAAGAAAACTGACCCCGCGCAGGTCTGCCGGCTCAATAAATGTCACCAGCAGTTTATCAGTTCCCTTCATTACCAGACGCAGGGTTCTTTTCTGCACCCGTTTCCGGTCGGTAATCGTCATTATTGCCTTAACCCGACGGTCCTTTGCGGTTGTGGCAACCCGTAACCGCTCCAGAACATCCGGGGCGCTCATGCTGTAACCTGCACTCACCAATCCGAGTAGGGCTAACAGTAGCGTTTTTATTTTTTTTAAGTTAAACACAACATCCTCCTTTTATATTTTGTCCTGTGTTCCTTTTACTCTGAAACGGGCAAAAATCGCCGGTAACAAAATCAATGCGCCAAAAGTGGCAAGCAACATCGCCCCGGCAATCAGTAAACCAAATTTCTGAATAATCACCAGGGATGAGAACGCCAGCACCGCAAAACCCAGCCCCACCGCCAGGGCATTGGTCAAAATCGCCGGACCAACGCCAGACAGAGTGCGGTGCAGACGCTCCTCACCTGAAAAGCCTTTTCTTCCCTCTTCCTGAAAACGGGCAATGAGATGACAGGAGTAGTCAATCCCGATACCCAGAGCAATTGAACCGAGCATCGCGGTAACAATGTCCACCTCAATCCCCATTATGCCCATCACGCCGAACGCTACCGCCAGTGTCCAGGCAATCGGTACCATCGCCGCCCCACCCAGTTTAACCGAGCGAAACATTAACGCCACCAGCAAAAAGACCATCACAAAAGCAACAATAATGCTGATCAGTTGACTGCGGGCAATCCCCTGATGCAAGGCATATATCGCCAGAGGCATCCCACCCAGTTCCACCTTCACATCAGAGGAAAAATCACGGGCAATTAAATCCCGGACCTGCTTTACCGCCCGACCGATCTCCGCACTTCTTTCCTCCCGGAACTGCGCGGTAATCCTTGCTCTCTGGTAGTCGGACGTAATCATACTGGCGAGGTAGTCAGAACCGGAAAAGGAAAGCAATAAAAGGAACTGTGCCACCGCATCCCGGTTATCAGGAATAACTTCAAACTCCGCCCGGTCCTGATTGAACGCCCGATTGGTCGCCTTCAATACATCAACAATTGAAGTAATATGGGTGATGTTCGGTACCCCCTTCAGGTCATTTATGAAACGCTCCATCTGCTTTAATACCGCCGGGTGCTGTATATCACCATCAACAATAATTTCAAACTGCAACTCGCCGCCAAATTGCTCATTAACCACCTTTGCCGCCCGGGTCGGTCCAGAACCAGGCTTGAAGTAACGGACAAAGTCGGTTTCCGGCTTAACCTTTGTACCGAAAAATAGCGCCAACGCCATTAACCCGGCGGTAATCCCGAGCACCGGCAAAGCCCATTTTGTTGCCCACCCTGCCCATTTCTTCCACCACCCTGCCGGGCGAAAAGCACACCGTTTTCGTCCCGGGTCCTGGTGTAAAGAACGTCTTGCCACCAAAACCAGCACCGCAGGTAAAAAGAACACCGTTAATAAAAAGGAAAGGAAAATCCCGACCACCGCAAATATGGCAAAGGCACGAATCGCAACAATCCGCATCACAAAATTGGCGGCAAACCCGGCAAGTGTCGTGGTCATCGCCAGAATCACCGGTATCCCGGTATGTTCTACCACTGCCGCCACCAGTTCCGCCCCGGTCTTGCCTGCCATTTGCTCCTGGTGCCAGCGCGCAACAATATGCACCCCGTAGGCACTGCCCACGGTCAATATCACCGGCGGCAGAACAATCAAAACTACTGTTAAAGGTTGACCGGTAAGACCAATCAGCCCCATTGTCCAGACCACCGCCAGCCCCACCGCCAAGAGTGGCAAAACCACTCCCTGCCAGTTGCGAAACGCCAGAGCAAAAACCAGAAGCAACACACCAACAACCAGCGGTAACAGACGAATCAGGTCCTGCTTCATCCAGTCACGCATATACTTCATCAGGGCAGCAGAACCGGCAAGCGTCACCCGCCCCTCCTGCCAGTTTTCATTAACCACCTGCTCAATCTCCCTTACCGCCGCTACCCTGTCCACACCGTTCTTCAAACGCACAAGCAAAACTGTGCTTTTTCCATCTTCAGCAATCAACCGTCCCCGATAGCGCCTATCGCCCAGCAACCTCTGTCTCAACTTCTCTAACCCGGAACTGTCTTCCGGAATGGTGTCAATCAGCCGGGAAATTAGCACCTCATCACCGACACCGCGCACATCCTGCAGATTGGTCAACGCCACCACCTCATTTACCGCCGCCAGCCCCGTCAACTGCTGAACCATACTGTCCAGCCTGACCAGCACCTCGGGGGCAAACAGATCCACCGCCTCAACCAGCACCACCACCTGCTCGGAGCCGCCAAACTCGTTATCAACAACCCGCAGCACCCGAACACCGGGTTCATCCTCCGGCAACATTCGGGTCACCTCCGCCTCAATGCGCAGATTTTTCAGCGCCAGCCCGAAAACCACCGTCGCAATCAGCGCCACCAGCAGCACCACCCACGGGTAGCGGGCGATAAAAACACTTATGCTTTTCATTTACAACACCGTTAACTTATAAATTATTAACTAAATTAATAGTCAATATTGTAAATAGTATATAAAATTAACTTTTTGTCAAGAAAAAATTTAACCCCGAGCGGGACGCTGCTATGTTGATCCGATCCGTTGGGACTCAATCAATCCCATTGCCATCTGTTCCAGGGTCTCAATAAATACCTTTAGATTCCGTTCCGGTACGCGGCGCATCATCCTGACTAGCCCCTGGCGATTCAATTTTGCCAGTTGCTCTGCTGCCTTGACCCCGGACTGGGTCAACTGTACCAGAACCACCCGACGGTCACGAGGCGAACGGGTACGCATCACCAGCCGTTTTTTTACCAGACGGTCAATCAAACCGGTAGTGTTCGCCTTGGAGATGCCCAGTGTCAGTGCCAGCTGGTTCATACTGGTCTGGCGCATATTTAAAAGGGCTAAAAGCACCATCGTCTGGGAAAAAGAAAACTCCTGCCCCAGCGCCTCTACCGAACTTAAAAGGCGGAGACCCCGGACAAGAATTGGTCCCAGCCATTCTAACTTCGCTAAATAAAAACTTTCTCTTCGTCTGATAACCAATTATCTCTCTCTCTTCTTTTTTGTCAAATAGTTCTGTCCGTATACCGGTTATATAATTAGAGCCGGAACGTAATAAAAATTAACACCCTGTTTCCAATCGCAGGTGTTAACCATAGACTTATCAGATTGTTAGTAAATCTCATCCCGAAAAATGGGGTAGGTGTCTCCCTCACCCCGGGGGTTACCCACCTGTTCACACCTAAATTAAATATCACCCGGAATAAGGTGTTTTAATAGTAGTTTTAACTGGAGAAAAAACTGCCCCCAAACAACCCTGTGCTCACGTAGTTAGTTTGAAGTTACTAATCCTGATACCCGGCGAGAACGTTACCGATAAATAATCAGTCTCTCCCGGTCCTGTCCCTGGTACGGTAGAATTATGTACACACCAGCGGCAAGTTTTCCCAGATGGTTGGGACCGGGTAAAAGTTCTGCAACCACCCTTCCGCTTATGTCAACCAACCGTCCATGTTGATGATAAGTTATAACACCGGTACCTTTATGGTAAGTTGGCAGGGAGAGATCGCTCCGGCCCGTATCAGGTCCGGTCTCAATGACCCGCGGCAAATAAACTCGCTGCCCAACAATCTCCCAGTTATCACCGTTCCACTCTGACCAGACACAGTAAAAACGGCGCTCTCCTAACGCGCATAAGCGTGGTTGTGCGACATAACCGCCTGCCGCTGATATCGGAAACGGTACTGACCAGGTTCTACCCCGATCATCACTGGTTAATAAATAAACATTTGCACCGTCGCGATAATCCGTCCATACCACCGTCAATAACCCCTCAGAAAATGATATGTGCGGTTGCCAGGCATCAACTGAAGACGGTGTGAGAGAAACTGTGTCCCATTCGTTGGTAACCGGATTTCTTCTTCCATAGACAACCCGCCAGTTACCATTGCCGTTCGGTCGGCGCGCCCAGACAATGTGGACAAAACCAGAGTCATCCACCGCAATCTCCGGAGTGTAATCATAGACCGGATTTTCCGCCGGGTCTTCAATTATCCATTCGCTAAACCATGCCCGCCCGTCCGGAGAGGTAAGGTAAATAACATCCCAGTCACCGCTATGTAACAGCGAACCAGCAACATGATAACTCTGTCCGTCATCAAAAAGAGTTAAGTAACTTGAAACCCTCTCATTTAGATTACCGGGCATGCTCTGCCATTCCTGATTAGAGCTGCGCCAGTTAAAATTGATTCCGTCTCTGGTTTCTTCCCAGGGAAACTTACCACACTGCCACCAGGCAACGCTGTAACGTCCATTTCTCACGCCAGCCGGCGACCAGTGTGACCCCATGGAGGAATCAAAAAAAGCGATTGAGTGCCAGGTCTGTCCGCCATCAGTACTTGTTCCGAGCAATGGATACCAGAGAAAGGTGCTGTCATAATGAATCCGGGCAGAATCAACTGGCTGAAGATGGAAAAATGAACCGGTAGCGGAAACGACCACACTATCATCAGCAGCCACCCGGGCATAAATCAGCTCTCCTTTCGTTTCGGCATCAGGGAAAAGAACCTGAACCGGCGACCAGTTAGTCCCTTCATCATTAGAGGTTCGAAGATATACCCGCCAGTAACCATCGCTGTTATCTACCCAGACACAGTAAAGTCTACCGGCACGGTCAGAACTGACATCAGGACTGGTGGAGTAACCCGGACTAAGGCTAATATTAGTTGTAAATGAGGAAAGCGGTAATAAGGGTTGTAGGGAGGAGGGGGCTGGTAGATCCCCGGCTAAAATCTCCCTCATCACCTTTCCGGAACTGAAAGGGGTGGGCAGATTAAATAGATAACCAACTGTAGGCAGGATATCATTAAGGTCCCGTGCTATGGTATCAACCCTGCGTCCTGCAGCGATTCCCGTTCCCAGGGCAAGAAAAAGTATGTGTCTTGAACCGTGGTCCCAGTGCGCGTGCTCGGCAAAACCACCATGGGCATCGTCTCGGCGACCATGGTCACTGGTAACAATTAAAAGTGTGCGGTTGCGATAAAAGGTATCATTATAAGGCGGAAGCGCCTGGATGTGTTTGTACAATTCGTAAACGATGGAATCAGCAACCCTGATCGCCTGCAGGTAGTCCTGATAAACACCGGAATGACCGCGATAATCAACATCAGCTAGATTAACCATAACCATTCGCGGATGAATTGAATCCATAATCCGGTGTAACATCTTGGAACATAAAGTGTCATCCGGCACATCCTGGTTGCCAAAACTAAATCCTCGAAAGCGACCACCAAAACCCGGCATAAGGGAAAAATCGGCTATCGCTCCAACATTACCCCATTTGCCATAAACAACCCCTACCGCACTCTCGGGCAGATTAAGGTAAGCCCGGGCGTATTCAAATAACAGCGGTTTATCAGATCTCAGCTCCTGAGGAATACCACCGTTGCCCGGCAAAAAGACATAATCCCCGGATAAAATGGCAAGATGCCCGCTGGTCGTGGCGGTCCAACCGCGATTAAAAAAACGGGTATTGATCGCACCAAGGGGACGGAGGTCATTCCAGATATGACGCAGATAAAGCGACTCAGCGGCAAAGCCCTCTTCATCGCGCAACCCATCAATTACAACAATAAACAAATTTTCCGGTCGCTGGGCAAAACTATAACTATAAAAAAGAGATATTAGAAGAAGGGCAACAAATTTCATCGCTGGTTTTATTGTAGTTAAAAGGAAAACGGTGGCAAGCATCGTCTTCTCCATCACGATCGCTACTATCTCCATACCATAACGTCGCCTTTGACAAAAAGAAAATTATCTGGCAATCTTAATTATCCGATGAATGCAAAACAACCCAACCAAAAGGAGGCAATTGATGAAAAACATTTTTCTGTTAATCCTGGCTGGCATCTTTCTCTGGGGCTGTGCACCAAAAAAGACCGAACCTGCCCAACCAATTGAGGAAAAAATGCCGGAACAGGTAATCCCTGGTGCGCTCAAAGATACCCTGACTCCGAATAGCCTGCCGGAAAAACTTTTCCTTACCATCAAAGTTAAAGATTTCGGCACAATCAAAGTAGAAATGTTTACCAGAGATGCACCGCTCAATGTCACCAATGTTTGCAACCTCGCCATTAAGGGTTTTTATAATGGCTTAACCTTCCATCGCATTGAACCAGGTTTTGTCGTGCAGGGCGGTGACCCAAAGGGCGATGGCACCGGTGGACCTGGGTACACAGTTCCGGCAGAAATAAAACGTAAACATGAAAAAGGCTCAATGGCGATGGCACGGCTCTCGGATGAAGTCAACCCGGAACGTCGTTCCTCAGGCAGCCAGTTTTATTTCTGTCTTCAACCCCTGCCAGTCCTTGATGGTAAATATACCGTCATCGGCAAGATTATTGAAGGAATGGATGTTTTAGACCGGCTGGGACAGACACGTCCCCCGGTGATAATGGAACGGGTTATCGCCTCAACCGAATAATAATCGCCGTATATTGCGCAAATAGGGCGGTCTGATTATCCCCGCCTCGGTAACGAAGGCGGTAATCAAAGACGCCGGAGTAACATCAAACGCCGGATTGAATACCGGCACTGCGGATGGTG
>CAKZPX010000129.1 GCA_937139435.1 uncultured bacterium | reverse complement strand
CCGACCTCGTTGCCCTTGCCGACACGGTTGCGGTGGCTGCCCCGGACTCACAAAGCTATCTTGAAGGCAGTGTCGGCACCTCCTGTGCAACTGCGCTCATCGCCGGTTGCTGTGCCCTGCTGAAAGAGATCTACCCGCACTGGAACGCTGATTCAATCAAAAACGCCATTTTTTCCACCGCTACACTGCCGGCGAAAGGTTGCACATTCGGTTTCGGGTTGCCGCGCATTGACTCAATATTGAAAATCTACCCACCCCGGGTTCCATCGCTTCCCAGAGACGAAATTGGTATTATCTTTCCTAACCCGTTTATTTATAATTTAAACAGTCGGGTCTATTTCCCGATTAATCTAACACGGGTAACGCCCGAGGCAACAATCTCCATATTCACGGTCAGCGGTAAACTGATAAAGACCATTAACCTGAACACCGCCCTGTTACCAACTCCGGGCAGATATTCGCAACCGGCAGAACTGGAGGGAATCGGCGCATTCTGGGATGGCAGAGATGAAAAAGAAAAACCGGTTGCTGGTGGTCTCTATCTCGCGGTTTTGCAAACGACCTTTGGCAGGGATGTAAAAAAATTTGCCCTTGTCCGCCAACCTTGATTTGGGCAATCTATTTCATATATTTAAATAAGTTCCAGCGTAGCTCAATGGGTAGAGCATCCGGCTGTTAACCGGAGGGTCGCAGGTTCGAGCCCTGCCGCTGGAGTTAATTTATTATCTCTAAAATAAAAGGGGCTGCCGAAAAGGCAGCCCCTCTGGTTTAAGGAGGTGTGTTACTGCAGAAGAATCGCCTTGGCAGAAACCGACCTGCCGTCAATGGTCAGACGGTAGAAGTAGGTTCCACTGGCAACCCGCCTGCCAGCACCGTCACGCCGGTCCCAGGTCAAGGAGTATTCTCCTGCCGGACAGAACTGATCAAGCAGTGTTGCAACCTGCGCCCCGGTCACATCGTAAATTCCCAGAGTAACTCTGCCGGAATTGGTGAGGTTGAACCTTATTGCTCGCCCGCCACTTCTCGGATCTACAAATAGAGAAACCGCTGGTCTGCTCGGGACAATAGAATATTCCTCAATGCCCACCATCGACACCACACCTTCTTCAAGATTGGTCAGGTAAGTGGGGGTAATGCAATCTGAACCATAAGCGACCCATATTGAGTTCCCCACCACATTGGGCATGTGCCAGCCGCGTCTGGTATTCATCGGGGTTTCTGCTGACCAGGTATTGGACGGAATATGGTATTTATAAACCAGGTTATCAGCAGCGGTAGTGCCGGTTACCGAACCACCGATAACATAGATAACCGTATCCTGATATGCCACCATACTGTGATAGATTCTCGTACCAGGCATATCAGCCTTCTGCGTCCAGGTATTTGCCACCGGGTCATATTCCCAGCAATCAGCAAGTGCTACATTGCTCGGGTCGGCACCACCAGTTACATACACCTTGCCACCCGCACCAACCGCTGCTGCCCAGCCCCGCCCAACCGGGATGGATGCCTTGGTTGTCCAGGAATTACCAGCAGGAGAGAACTCGTAAACAGAACCGGTCCTGTTACTATTACCGATGACATACAATTTACCATTGGCGACCGCACCGCAGCACGCCCAGACCGCTTGTGGCATATTCGCCTTCGCAGTCACCGTTTTCGTATCAACATCAAACTCCTCGCAGGTATTAAGTGTTACACTGGTAGAATCACGACCACCGGCAACATATATCTTATTACCAATTTGACCACCGGCACCAGCCCGCCTTGGAACCAGAAGGTTGGGCAAACCAGAAGTAATCCAGGTGGCGTTCTGGATATCATAAGCGGTAATACTCCTTAATGAAGTCGCTGTCGCTGATCTACCACCACAAAAATATAGCGTATCCCTTACCGCACCTGTGCCCGGGCTCCAGTATCTTCCTTGAGGAGCTGGGGTGCGGTTATTCCAAACAAGGTTCAGAGACCTTACTTCCACAGTCCCCCGAACGGTATCATTGGCACGGTTCTCGTCTCCGGTGAGATTGGTAAACATCGTGACATTGTAAACTCCGCCCACCGCCAGCCACTGCGGTGAGAAGTCAACATCCGCAGTTGCACCAGGCGCCAGCGGTCCGGCATAGGTTGCCATCTGATTGTATACTCGCGTCGTTCCTGAATCAATCCAGCAGTAAACCGGAATGTTTGACTGGGCATCGGTACCAAAATTCTTTATCTTCGCCCGCGGGGTCACATTG
>CAKZPX010000128.1 GCA_937139435.1 uncultured bacterium | reverse complement strand
CAATTGAAAGTTCACAGCGTAACAGGAGCCACCGCTGATAATATTCCGCTACCGAAAACAACTGCACTAAGAAACATAATAGTCGACGGCTCATTACAATGGAGTTTTAATGCCGGAGCAGCAATTGCGTCATCACCTGCAGTCGGTAATGACGGCACGATTTACTTTGGAACAGACGACGGCTATCTTTACGCGCTAAATCCTGATGGCACATTTAAGTGGCGATACAAAATGGGAGCAGCCGTTAAAGCTTCACCAGCAATAGGGAATGACGGTACGATATATATTGGCTCTGTTGACCGTCAAATATACGCTATCAATCCAAACGGTTCTTTGAAATGGGTTATTCCCACAAAATCCAACTTTTATTCGTCAGCCGCTATAGGAAACAACGGGGTGATATACATTGCAGGAACATACCAGGATTTAAGATTGCTGTGTAGCGGAAAAATAAGTGTTCAGTTCGGGGTATTATACGCAGTCAATCCGAACGGAACAATTCGATGGTCCGTCGATTTATCCGGCAGAATAGATTCATCTCCAGCCATAACGCGTGACGGGATTATAATATATATAGGAACCGACGGTGATATCAAATTTGATAGGGTTAATCCATGCGATGACGAGTCATTCTATCTGCCAAGCACAATCTACCCCGACTATTATCCTGTCAATGGTCACCTTTATGCGATCGATTCTACTGACGGATTAATCTTATGGGATTTTGGAGCCCTCGGTGACATAGATTCATCGCCGGCTATAGCAGACGATGGAACCATTTATGTGGGGTCCGACGCACGACAAATCGCGTACGGTGAATCAAAAAATAAAATTATTACCTTCTCCCCGACAACTGAAGGTTTTCTTTATGCAATTTATCCAGACGGTTCCTTAAAATGGTTTGCCGATTTATATGGAGACGTTGATTCCTCTCCCGCCGTAGACATTGATGGGACTGTCTATGTCGGATCCGATAAGAATGACGTGTTTGCTGTTAATCCTGCGGACGGCTACCTGAAATGGGTATTTCCCACCACAGGCGATGTGAACTCTTCACCGGCTCTTGGCGATGACGGCACGGTATATGTTGGCTCTGATGACGGTTCTTTTTACGCCTTGAATCCGGCTGGCAGTCTGAAATGGACCTATGATGGAGGAAGCATTATACTTTCCTCCCCGACCATAATTAATAGCGGAACCCTATACGTTGGTACTACGGGCGGCAGTCTCGTTGCCATCGGCAGCGAAAGTTCGCTAATGGAGAGCTCCTGGCCGAAATTCCGGCGGGATCTGAAAAATCAGGCGAGACAGCCTTTGGACTGAAAATAGT
>CAKZPX010000127.1 GCA_937139435.1 uncultured bacterium | reverse complement strand
CGGCATCAGTTATCAAACACCGCTTACTTTTAACCCGTTTAAATCCCGAGTATATCTTGCCGCTGATAACTCCTTTCGTGACCGCGGCATCCGTGCCTATGTCCTTAATGACTTTGGCCCGGCACTAAACCCCAACACCGAGATTGATTTTGGCTACCGTCTCTACGAACTTATTGACACCACCGGCCGAGATCCCCGTGCCTGGACTCCTGCTCGCATCGCCGCCCTCACCACCAGATTGGTCAGCACCCGGTTGACCCCGTTCTTTACTTTAAAACAGGAACTGTCTTTCCATCAAGGGATCAAAACCCTGCTTTCCCAGTTCCGGTATTCAAAAATCAGTCTTGAGGAAAACTGCACCATCTTTTTGCCCGGACTATTTCCTCTGTCAGTGCGGATTTTCACCGGTGCCATATTCGGCACCACTCCGCCCCAGGAAGATTTCTATCTATCAGGTGGGCTGTCTTACACCAATGCTGAACCAATCTCCTGGGCGTACGCCGGTATGGCATCGGGTCAAGAGCACTGGCACTATGACGGTGATGTTAACTGTCGGGGCTATTACGGACTATATCGTCGCGGCCACTATGCCTATGGCATCAACATTCATTTAATACCGGTTAAATTTCTCCAGCCCTTCTTAGATATCGGCAATGTTGGCGAGCGCCTTGACCGTTCCGAACTTTTCCCGCCGGTGCTTGATGCCGGCATCCGTTTAAAACTCGGACCGTTCTACGCCGACTTTCCTTTCTGGAAAAGCCATCCCGAAGAAAACGAAAGCCATTTTGCCTTCCGCTGGTCACTGGGTTTCAAGCTCTCCGACATCCTTGGTGGTATCTGACCGGACGACATCGCTAATCAGCGCTAACCCGGACAAACTCTTGACTTTAACCAATGGTTATCTAACATCCCCCTGATGCCCGCTCCTGAAAAAGAAAAAATTGCCTGTCGCACCGGCCTTCTTCTCTCCCTGTTCATCGCCCTGACTCTCATCTTTTTCCAGAACCGGCTCCTCTCCCTCAGCCCGTTCTTTCAGAACCTGGTGATTAAGCTCTACCTTCGCCAGCTGATTAACGCCCTTATCGCCCTGCCCGTTCTCTTTCTCTGGCTGGAGTTCAGCAAACAGCAAACGGTTCTTTACCTTATTGAGAAAATAAAAACCTGGTGGTTAAACAGCCGGTGGACCGTCCTGCTGGCGCTTTGCTTCTTCGCCCTTGCCACCATCTTGATTGCCACTTTTGCCTATCACCGCATCCCGAAAGGTGATGCCCTCTGGTGCTATTTCCAGACAAAAATATTTGCCCGCGGTCACCTCTTTGCCCCGGCACCATTTGACTTCCGCTTCTTTTCCACTCCGACCATCATCAATAACGGCAAATGGTTTTCCTACACTTCACCCGGACATTCGATTGTCCTCCTCCCTTTTTATTTTCTGAACATCACCTGGCTCACCGGACCGCTCCTTGGCACAACCGCCCTCTGGCTACTTTATCGGTTCACCGAAAGTGTTACCGACAACAGAACCGCCCGCATCACCCTGCTGCTCGGAATTACGTCACCGTTTATGCTCTTTTTATCAGGCTCGCACGAGTTCCATGTCACATCCACCTTCTTCACCATTCTTGCCCTGTTCAGTATCCAACGGGCGGTAACATCAGCTACATCCAGAACTCACCTCTGGTCGCTTCTTGCCGGTCTTGCCCTGGGCGTCGTGTTTCTTACCCGTCCTTACACCGCCATCGGTGTCGGTATCCCGCTCGTCATCTTTGTCCTTCGGAAACTTCGCCGCGGGCTACTGCCCTTTATCGCCGCCGGTCTATTAATGCTTCTCCTCCATCTCTTCTACAACCACATCCTTACCGGCAATCCCATGAAATTCCCCTATCAACTTATGGGCACCTATCATGGCATTGGCTTTGCCCCGGACTTTGGCGCACCAACATTCAACCTTCCCGGTCACTCCCCATTAAAAATGCTCATCAACCTCCTCTACAACATCTTTGTTTTATCCCTGCAACTATTTGGCTGGCTCTTTCTTTCTTTTCTCTTCCTCCTTATCGGTATAACCCGCACCCGTCGCCGGTGGCTCGTCTGGGCACCGGCGCTCGGGTTAATTATCGCCTATCTCCTTTACTGGTTTCACGGCATCACCCCCTGGGGTCCAAAATACTGGAGCGAAGCCCTGCCCGCCTTCATCGTCATTAGCGCCATTGGCATCCGTTCCGCACCCGACTTCTTTAAAAACCGTATCCGGTTCAGTAACAGCCTGCCTTTAAGATTATTACCGTTTTTTATCCTCTACTGCCTTGTTGTCTATCTGCCAGTGCACTTTCACTACTTTGCTGCCGGTCACTGGGGTGAAACCCCCAGGATCGCCCACAGGGTTAAAAATGCCGGTATCCACAATGCGGTCGTGTTCATCCACACCGATGAACGCTCCGGCAGTTTTGACTACACCTCGGCGTTTATCTTTAACGACCCATTTCTCAAGGGTGACATCATCTATCCCCGGGACATGGGGATAGCGGAAAACCAGCGCTTCCTGAAATACTTTCCCCGTCGTCGTGCCTACCTTTACGACTTCAATACCGAGACCCTTGTCCCGCTGCCGTCAGAATAACAAATCTATTATTTTGCCTGTTTCATAAGAACACAACTCCTTTTTAATATCTCCTTCCCGCCAATTTTCAGGACATAAAAGTAAACACCAGCACCAACCTGTTTTCCCTTCTCATCCGTGCCGTCCCAGGTGATGCTGTAAACCCCGGCGACCCTTTTCTCCCTTACCAGGGTCTTGACCTTCCTTCCGGAGACATCGTAGATGTAAAGCGCCAGTTCAGCAGAGACGGGTAAAGAAAAGCGGATTTCTGTTCGGGACTTAAAAGGATTTGGTGCATTCTGAGCAAAGACAGCGTGATAAGATAACGCTGGTGTGTTACTGACCACTCCGGTATGGACATATTCACCACGATAAACACCGCTGCCCGATGTAGCCAGCCAGATAACACGAGGATTGTGCGGGTCAAGGGTGACGTTGTAAATACGTTTACCTGCGGAAAATAAAAAGAAATAATATCAATCTGACAGCCACACCAGCCTTCCCTCTTTATCAACATAGCCCCAGGAATTACCCAGAGTCACGCGCGCCAGCCCTTCAGAAAACTCACCGGCATTATCAAACTGGGGGTTAATCACAAAACGTCCTGCCCGGTCAATATAGCCCCATTTACCGGACACCTTCACC
>CAKZPX010000126.1 GCA_937139435.1 uncultured bacterium | reverse complement strand
GGCAATTCCGGCAGGATTAAAATAACTGGCTGAGGCGTCATCCGCGATCGCGGTAAAGGCGTCGCCCATACCCGAAGCCCTGCCGACACTAATCTTCAAGAAATTAGCGCCGGTGGTTGCCACCTTACTGAATGCTGCCCAGCCAATTGATACCAAAACAAGTCCGACGACCAATAACCTAGCCTTTCTCATCTTTCACCTCCCTTAATGGATGAACATGAACTTACCGGTGTACTCTCCCACCGGTGACTCCACGTGGAATATATACACGCCTGATGCAATTAACTGTCCGTAGTCATTAACCAGGTCCCAGGTCGCAGTTCCCCCTTCATCCAGGGGTTGTTTCTTTGTCTCCTTATGTTCAATAACCTTCACCATGTCGCCGGAAGTGGTGAAAATCCTGATGGTACAGGTATTGGGTAAATTGGTAAACTTAATCACTCGCTGCTCAGAGGTCTTTTCCCAGCCATTAAACACAATGTAGGGATTGGGAACAACCTTAACCTTCAGTGTCTGTTTTGTGCTTGTGTCCGCATAACCGGCAGTAGCAACAATCCGGAATACATTGTAAAACGGCGCTGCTCCTTCAGCACGGCGTCCGGTAACATACCATATATCACCATCAGCAATCGCACTCAACAACCCGCGCAAACTATCGCCGGATTGTTTCAACCCGAGATAACCACCGCCGATATAGATATTCGCCACAGTTCCTTTTAGTGTATCAGTCGGATTGCGGAACAACCGGTCAACAAAACACCAGCCATTGGCGTTCTGGGGACCGGAACCGGTAGTGGTGAATTTAGCAAAAGGCACCTCAATCTCGCCATTGGTAACATCATAAACCCTGGCGGTTAGATACCCACCCTGATTAACCCATTTAATACGGTAGTCTGAACCACGGAACGCCCAGTATGCCTGGGACGGTGCGGTTCCAATCTTCAGTGATTCAGCAGGATAATTACCGCTCACCACATCTATTCCAGTAAAGGGTGCTGTTGGAATGGCCATCTTCATAGTCAACTTAGACGCCTGTCCATTAAATACCGGCACATTAACCCTCACTCTCGCTGGTGAGTATGCAACCGTATAGTCAAAGTAGGAGGTGTCAACAACCAGTGAGTCCGCCTTGCTGACATTTACCACATAATAAGAATGGCGCTGTTTCGCAGTGGTACCAGACCAGGTTGGACCGAGAAAACGCAATTCATACACATCTTCTGTAACCGCAAACGGCACAACCACATTAGCCGAACAAACCAGTGCCGGACTGGTAGTATCACCGGTAGCCCGAAGCACACGGACCTGGGGTGCAACATAGTTTACCGGCTCCCAGCGCGGTACCGCGGAGTAATTAGAAACAATACCGGCCTGCAAAATCAGCGTATCCAGAGAGTCCGGCTCCCCGGGTCGGGCGGTAATGAAATTGAAATCATAGGCGGTTACGCAGTAATAATAGGTAAACCCGTTAATCACATTCTTGTCCAGTAACTGATAATAGACACCGTTATCGGTTGCCTGAATCCAGAGACTATCCGGCAGGGCGCTGTCACCACCCGGTGGATAACTGAAGGTAACTGAATCTGCCAGGTCACACTGTCCGATAATCTGCCAGTTGGCACCGTCACGCGACTTATAAACGATGTAGCCTTGGAAATCATAACCGCGATAGTTCGGGTCATAACCCGGGCTCTCCGGATTGGAAGCCACCTTTTCCCAGTAACGGTCTGGTGTCCGCTCGGGCAGGTCATCCCAGACAATCCGCACCTGCTTATCACCCGGCACCAGAGTGATATTGGGTGAAGGTGGTGGTCCGGGTAACAACCAGCCCTGATCAAAGATAAACTGGGCAGAATTGGCAACCTTGGCCAGATGAACTAACGAATCCTTCGGTCGGTCTGCCCAAGGCTGATTAGGACCGCCAAACGGTGCAGCAATTGCTGCCACCACCAGCCGTTCCACCTCTCCGGGTGCTAAATCAAACGGACCAGAACACTGGATAAACCGCTTGTCCGCTGGTGTAACATCAATAGAATCATAGGCAGAGTAAACACCGGTGCGATAGTCATAGCCCGCCATGGTCAGATACTGCGCCGGGTCGGTAACCGGGTCAATGTCAATCGTAAACTTTTTGAAAGCGGTCATTCCCAGCGGCACATTGACGGTATCGCCACGTGGTGTTATTGAGTCCCTTTTCGGACTGTCCAGGAACTTATAGGCAAAAACACCGGGTGTGCCAGATTCCCAGGTACTGCCCGGACTTTCGGAGTTATCATAATCACCGGCATAACCAACATTCTTCACCCAGCCGGCACCAGGAATGGAATCATTTAGAATAAACCCGACCATATCATCACTAGCGTTACCGATGTCCGGATCCATCACCGCACCAATAAAACAGCGTTTTAGTGTATCGTCTCCAGAATTGCGCACATTATAGATGATAAAGAAGATGTCCTGATTCGCCGGATAGTTCCAGGCGTAAATCATCTGATAGATGTCAATATTCTGCGGTTTACCGGGTGCAATGTGATTCTCCGGCGCACCGTCTGAATAGACACACCACATATCCTGCAAAGAGAACGCCTCATAAGGAATAAGCACACTGTCAAGAACCGGGTCACCGGTCTCCCAGCGGCTTCGGGGACGTGGTGGCCAGTCACCTGGATAGACAAAAATTCGGTCATCAGGACTGCCTGCACCCTCCAGGGCATACTTTACCGTGGTCGGGGTCAGCTCAGTTCCGCCTGAGTTCGGGTTGTATCCGAATGAAACCAGCGTGTCCACCTTGCCATCGGGTCGCGGTTTTAATGAACCAAACCACATCCCGGCACCAAAGATATAGCAGTTTTTATATGGCTGGGGCCAGGAACCACCCGCCTGTCCGGTGCCAACAGTAACATCAATCCCGTAGCGTCCATCGTTATAAAAAGGACAGCGCCAGCGGTTGATGGTAAGCCATTTCATATCATAAATCCGCTTGCCGCGGGGCACCGGGGTTGCAGACTTACCTGCCACCGGCGTAATTAGCGCCAGGAGCAGAAAAAGGCGAGAAATAGAGATAAAACACCGTTTCACTTTTCCTCCCTAAAACGACATACTAATGCCTAATCGTACCTTACGCGACGGACCAAAGTAAGTCGGCACCTTAACATAGTCCTCACGTGCCCTCAGATAAGATTTGTACATCTCGTAGCGTGTCAGATAACCATCGTGGTTAAAGTCCCGTGCTGGATGATAGTAAAGGTCACCAAACCTGATCCCGGGTGAAAACTCTTCGGGCATAAATACCCGTCCATCAAAGTCGGATTTACCGGTCGCCGAATAAACATTCGTAACCACCTTGGCATTTAACAGATTGGTAATATCACAGGAAAGCGAGAATGTTAATCCACCAAGTTTAATATCCCTGCCCAATCGAGCATCAACTGTGAAGTTGGAGGGCATGCGGGCAGAGTTTTCCGGACCGGTCCGGTTACCCCGGAGGTCGGTCGGTGTGTAAGGCATGCCAGAGGCAAAAGAGGCAACCGCTGCGGCATTAAAGTCCCGCAAAGGCACAAACGCAAAGTCGGAAGGGAAGGAAAGCCCGATATTGCCCTGCAGCGAATGTCTCTGGTCCTGGTCAAGGTAGTAATCAACCTGGAGCGGAGTCTCACGCTGATACTGATCGGTTGCTGTTGATGCGGTACCTTTGGCAATCTGGAAGGTATAGCCC
>CAKZPX010000125.1 GCA_937139435.1 uncultured bacterium | reverse complement strand
CACGCCCGGTCATGTTGACTTCACGATTGAGGTGGAGCGCTCGCTTAAAGTTCTGGACGGTGCGGTCATTGTCCTGTGCGGTGTCGGTGGTGTGGAACCGCAATCTGAGACCGTCTGGCGCCAGGCTGACCGCCACCATGTCCCGCGCATCGCCTTTGTCAACAAACTTGACCGGCTCGGTGCTGACTTCTACCGCGTGGTAAAAATGATGGAGGAGAAGTTTCCCCAGAAGCCGGTTCCGGTGCAGTTGCCGATTGGTGTTGAAGACGGTTTCACCGGTGTTATTGACCTGATTACCGAAGAGGGGTGCATCTGGCGCACCGAAGACCTCGGCGCCTCCTACGAAACCCTGCCCATACCGCCCGAGCGTCAGGCAGAGGTTGCCGAATACCGGCACCGGCTCTTTGACATTCTGACCACATTTGACGAAACACTGCTTACCAAATACATCAGCGGTGAACCCATCACCCCGGCAGAAATCAAACGGGCAATCCGTCAGGGCACACTGGAATTAAGAATTGTGCCGGTGTTCTGCGGCGCCGCATTCCGCAACAAGGGCATCCAGAAACTCATTGACGGCATTGTTGACTACCTGCCCTCACCGCTGGACATCCCGCCGGCAAAAGGCATCAACCCGAAAACCGGTAAAGAAGAAACCCGTTCTCCTGACCCGAAGGCGCCATTCTCGGCGCTGGTGTTCAAACTCGCCTTTGACCCCCAGCGGGGTATGCTCTCCTATATCCGGGTGTATTCGGGCAGGGTGGAAAACGGTGATGTTGTTCTGGCGGTGCCGGAGATGAAACGCCTGCGCATCCTGCGACTGGCACTTGCCCATGCCAACCGTTACGAAGAGGTTGACTCGCTATCTACCGGTGAAATTGGCGTGGTCATCGGGTTAAAAGAAAGCCACACCGGTCAGACCTTAACCAACCTTGCCCATCCTATCGCCTTTGAACCAATCAAGGCACCAGAGCCGGTTGTCTTCCTGGCGATTGAACCGAAGACCCGGGCCGATGACGAGAAACTGCAGACCGCCCTGAAAACAATGGCGCTGGAAGACCCGACATTCAAGGTGCGCACCGATGAAGAGACCGGACAACTCATCCTCTCGGGAATGGGCGAACTACATCTGGAGATCCTGCTTGACCGTCTGGAAAGGGATTACGGTGTTGGTGTCCACTCGGGCAAACCACAGGTATCCTATCGGGAGACGGTAACCGCAACCGCAACCGCCGAAGGCAGGTTTATCCGCCAGACCGGTGGACGCGGACACTTTGCAGTGGTCAAACTGACAATTGAACCTGCCCGGGAAGGCAACTGGGTGGTCAATGAAATCCGGGAAGGCACCATCCCGCGCCAGTTTATCCCGGCGATAGAACGGGCGACAAGCGAATGCTTTGAAGCCGGTGTCCTTGCCGGCTATCCAATCATCAACACCCGGGTCAGGATTATTGACGGTGCCTATCACGAGGTAGACTCCACCGATGTTGACTTCCATATTGCAACAACCCAGGCGTTCCGCAACGCCTTCATCTCTGCCCAGCCCACATTCTTAGAACCAATAATGGAACTGGAAGTGGTAACACCTGAGGCGTATCTGGGCAATGTTCTGGCGGACATCAACGCCCGGGGTGGCAAAATCCTCCGTCTGCACCCGGTCAAAGGGCACCAGATTATCACCGCTGAAATCCCGCTCTCCCGCACATTCGGTTATGCCACCGGGCTTCGCTCCCTAACGCAGGGGCGTGCCAGCCACTCAATGCAATTCAGGAACTTCAGCCCGGTTGACGAGGAAACCAGGGTAAAACTGTATCCCCTTTTTGCCGAGAAAAAAATTCTGGAATAAATACCCGAACCCGTCCGGAAAATCAGAACCGGGGCTATCCCCCCTGTAGCCCCGGGGATAACCCGGGGTTATACCCCCTTATAGCTAAACTAAAAAATGCCAAATTATTTTAACAAATTAAAAATAAATAAGTTAATATAAAGAAAATCAATAAGTATCAAAAAGATAAGTTAATCTTTAATAAATTGTGGCTCTAATAATAAGAAGGCTAAAAAATTACCTTCTGTTTGCCTTATCCGGACAGGCTGGTAAAAACTTGACAACCACCTGTTTTAGGTTAGATATTTACCGATGGGAGCAAATCCTGAATCACCAGACGAACTAATTGCCCGCTTAACCAGGAAGATTGAAAATAACCCCAGGGACCCAGAATTATATTTCCTCCGCGGAAACGCCTACGCCCAAAAAGGCGAACATGATAACGCAATCAAGGACTTCTCAAAGGCGATTGAACTGAAACCAGACCTCGCTGAAGCCTATAACGACCGCGGAATCGCCTACACCCAAAAAGGCGAATTTGATAACGCAATCAATGATTTTTCAGAAGCGATTAAACTGAAACCAGACCCCGCTGATGCCTATTTCAACCGCGGAACCGCCTACGGCAGAAAAGGCGAACATGATAACGCAATCAAGGACTTCTCAAAGGCGATTAAACTGAAACCAGA
>CAKZPX010000124.1 GCA_937139435.1 uncultured bacterium | reverse complement strand
TTGGGGACCAGGGTGGTGGATGCGGACGGGCAGGATGATGGTGAACTTGCCTTTTCTTTTCCGGTGCAGCATGGCAATGCGGGACGGGGAACGGTGATGATGACGAGGATAAAGGAGGGCGACCGGGTTTTTGTTCACGGTTCGGATATCCAGTTGCTGGATGAGGAGGCGGTAGAGGTTATCAGCGTCTGGAAGCCGGACATAGTTTTTGTTGACGGTCCGCCGGTTTATCTCAGAGTGCTGGATGAAGAGGAGCGGGCACGGGCGGTTACCAGTGGTGTGCGTCTGGCACAGAATGTAGAGATGATGATTGTTGACCATCATCTCTTGCGCTCTCCAGCGGGCTGGGAGTGGATGAAGCAGGTGGCGGAGAAAAGTGGCGGCAGGGTAATTGATGGAGCAGATTTTATGGGCAGAAAGCCGGAACTGCTGGAGGCAGAGCGGCGTAGACTTTATGCCCAGGACCGGGGCACGGTTTGATGCGTCTGTATTTATATTAGAGTCTGAAAATGGTAAAAATTAACACCCTTGTCCGGAAATAATTCTCTAAGTAATTTACTGGCAAGGTGTTAGAAAATCGTTCTATTTAAAGGTGGGTAGGTGTGTCCATTGTCCCCGGGGTAGCCCTCTGGTGGATAACCTTGACCAGAAGGTTAAGTGAGGTATACTTTACCCTAAATAGAGCGTCCGGACTAATTTTAGGTAAAAGGAGGAAACAGGTATGAGTGAGAATAAAGTTACCCTTTCGGTGATTAAGGCTGATATTGGCGGGTATGTTGGTCACTCTGCCAGTCACCCGGATATCATCCAGCAGGCGCAGGAAATACTCGGGCAGGCAAAGGCTAAAGGGTTGCTCGTAGACTTTTATGTTACCAGCTGTGGTGATGACCTGGAGTTGATTATGACCCATACGCGCGGTAATGACTGTGCCGATATTCACAAACTGGCATGGGATACTTTTATTGAGTGCACCCGGCGGGCAAAAGAGTTGAAACTCTACGGTGCGGGGCAGGATATCCTGGCGGATGCGTTTTCCGGTAATGTCAAGGGTATGGGACCGGGTGTGGCGGAGATGACCTTTGTGGAAAGGAAGTCCGAGCCGGTAGTGGTTTTCTGCGGTGATAAGTGTGCCCCGGGTGCCTGGAATCTTCCGCTGTTCCGCATCTTTGCTGACCCATTTAACACCATCGGGCTGGTAATTGACCCATCAATGCACGATGGGTTCCGTTTTGAGGTGCATGATGTTTTTGCCGGCAAGGATATGATTCTTTCCTGCCCGGAGGAGATGTACGACCTTCTGGTATTGATTGGCTCGCCGGAAAACTACTGCATTAAGAATGTGTATCGGAAGGACGGCGAGATCGCTGCCACCAGTTCCACCCAGAAACTGGCGTTGATTGCGGGTAGGTATGTGGGTAAGGACGACCCGGTGATGATGGTGCGCTGTCAGTCCGGATTTCCGGCGGTGGGTGAGGTTCTGGAGGCGTTTGTATTTCCCCACCTGGTTTCCGGCTGGATGCGGGGCTCGCATTACGGTCCTCTGATGCCGGTTGCACAGCGCGATGCAACGCCGTCCAGGTTTGATGGACCGCCGCGGGTAATTGCCCTGGGTTTTCAATTGGACAACGGTTGGCTGGTTGGTCCCAGGGATATGTTTGATGATCCGGGTTTTGACCGTGCCCGGCAGGAGGCGAACGAACTGGCAGATTATATGCGCCGGCACGGACCGTTTGAACCGCACCGGCTGGGGCTGAAGGAGATGGAATATACCACCCTGCCCCAGGTTCTGGAAAAACTCCTGCAACGGGAAGAAAAGAAGCAATAGCACCGGGCAGGGAGCACGGACTCAATAGTATGAAGTCAGATACCCGGTGGTTAAATTTCCTTCCCGGCAGGGTGGCGGTGTCCGGCATTGCGGGTGCGGACACCTTTTCTGTTGAATACTGTTTTTATTTATAAATTTAAGGATGGGTTGTGGCAGATATTGATAAATTGACCGATGATGTAACAGCGGTAGCGGCATTGGGTGAGGCACGGCGCAGGATTGAGTCTGAGGTCAGTAAGGTAATCGTCGGGCAGAAGGCGGTAGTGGAGCAGGTGCTGATCTGCCTGCTGG
>CAKZPX010000123.1 GCA_937139435.1 uncultured bacterium | reverse complement strand
CTGGACCTGAAAGACCCGGACCTGCTTCAGGTTTTTCGGCGCTGGCTGCCGATGATTTTCGGGCTGGCAACCTGGCAGGTGAACTTTCTGGTGAACACATTTTTACTGACATTTTTGCCCGAGGGGTCGGTGACCTGGGTCAGTTATGCCTACCGGATTCAGCACCTGCCAGCCGGGCTTTTTGGTGTGGCGATTGGGACAGTGGCGCTGGCAGAGTATTCGGGGATTGTGGCAACCGAGCGTCAGATTAACCGGGAGCGTTTTCAGCATGCTTTGAAACTTGCCGGGGTGTTGACCCTGCCGGCAGCGGTTTTGCTTCTGGTTCTGGCGGTGCCGGTGGTGCGGCTGGTGTATCAGCACGGGCGCTTTACCGCCCAGGATACGGTGCTTACCGCCCAGGCGCTGGCGCTTTATGCCCTCGGGGTCTGGCCAGCAGCAGCAACTCGTAACTGTGCTGCCGGGTTTTATGCCGCAGGTGACACCAGGACACCGGCGCTGGTGGCGCTGGTGGTGGTGAGTGTCAATATAATGCTCAATTTAATTTTGATGCGGTTCATCGGGTTTCGGTCGTTTCCGGTGGCGGCGTCGTTTACCCAGTTGCTTAATTTTCTGGTTTTGTTTTTCCTGCTCAATCGGCGCCAGCCCGGTTTGGGCGGTGGCAGGTTGTTAAGGTTTTTTGCTAAAACGCTGCTGGCAGCGGTGGTTGCCGGACTGGTTGCGGGTTTGCTGGCACTGGGACTGGAAAGGCTCTGGGGGGTTAAGAGATTTGTTTTCCAGATAGCAGAGGTTTTTATCCCGGGCGGGGCAGGGGTAGTGGTGTACTATTTTTTTGCCCGGTTGCTGAAGGTTGGGGAGGTTAATGAGGCATTGAGGAGTTTTCTGCACCGGAGAAGTGGTTGAGGTATCGGCTAAAATTTACTATTTGAAAAACAGGTAATTTTGGGTTAAAATTTTAAGGTATGCCGATAAGGTATCCGACAGAAAAGCGATTTCCGGCGCCGGCGCTGGTTGCCTGCTGGCCCGGTATGGGACATGTGGGGATTATGGCAGCAAGTTATCTGCGGATGAAACTGGGTGGTGTGCCTTATGCCGAGATTGACGCGACGCCGTATTTTCTACCTGATGCGATTGAGGTTGTTGATGGTATTGGCAGGATCCCGGCACCACCCCAGCAGATGGTGTTTCAGGTGGCAGAACCTCCGCTTCTGGTTTTTGAGGGCGAGGCACAGATCTCGGGCGAACCCGGGATTAAGATTGCAAGTGAACTGCTGGATGTTGCCCAGGAGGCGGGTGTGACCACGGTTTATACCGGTGCCGCATTTGCGATGCCGATGAGTTATCGTCAACCAGTTAAGGTTTTTGGTGTTGCCACTGATGAAGGGCTGCGCCAGCGGTTCGCAATCCTTGGTGTTGAGCCATTAAAGGAGGGCAGGGTTTCCGGGTTGAACGGACTGCTTCTGGGTCTGGCAAAGTCCCGGGGCATGGGAGCGGTTTCTTTTCTGGCCACAATCCCGCAGTATGCGATTGAGGCGCCCAATCCCAAGGCGTCCCGGGCGATTGTACAGGTTTTTCAGAAGGTTTTTAACACCGCAGTGGATATGACCGAGATTGACGAACGCATCCGGGAGGCGGACCGGATAATGGGTGAGTTTGAGCGCCGGGTGGCAGCAGCGCTGGAGGCTTTGCGCCGGGAGACCGAGCCCGGGCTGGATGGTAAGCCCCGGGATGGGGTGGAGACCGAAGAAAGACCAGAGCCGCACGAGTTGATGGCGCACATTGAAAGGTTGTTTGAAGAGGCGCAGCGCGACCGGAGCAAGATTGAGGAGTTAAAGGAAGAACTGGACCGCTGGGGGCTTTTCTCACTTTACGAAGACCGATTTCTTGACCTTTTCAGCAAGAGAGACAGGGATAAGGATTAAGTTTTTCCGGAGACCGGCAATATGACCGGTGCGGTGGTGGTGCTGGATGCCTTTTTCTCGGTTTATCTGGAGTGCGATCTGGGTAATGTGACTCCGGGACGGGTGTGGGTTGTTCCTTCTGACCGCCGGGACACGGTGGAGTGGCACCATGACAACATATTTGCCCTGTGGTTGATCGCCAGCGGTAATCGCTGTGTTGTCTCGGTGCAGAGGGCGCTGGAGATGCCGGTGCGCCGGGTGGTGGAGAAGATGGGGCTGGGTGATTTTCATACTCCGGAAGGGCAGCGGTTACTGGTGGACACAGTTGCCGGTGTGCTCAGCCGCTATCACCATTCCGCAACCGAAGCGGGCTCGGGCTGGATAAACGGATTTACCGGTCCGATACTGTTTGCCACGCCAGCAACATTTCGTTTTCAGACGGTGCATCCGTGTCAGCAGGTTACTGCCGCAGATATACCGGCGCTGAGCGAGGTCGGGCTTTATGGTAGTTATCTTGATAAAAGCATCGCCGAGGGCACCTGTTTTGCCGCATTTGCCGATGGTAGACCGGTGGCGGTTGCCGGGACCTGGGAGGTGCCGCACCTGGCAGAGCGGGTAGCGGACATCTGTGTTCCCGGAACGGTGGCGCAGCGGCGGAAAGAGGGTTTTGGCAAAAGTGTTGTTTCTTATACCACCGCGGCGGTATTAAAGAGCGGGCGGGTTCCGGTCTATATCACCT
>CAKZPX010000122.1 GCA_937139435.1 uncultured bacterium | reverse complement strand
AAAGAAGCGAAAAGCCGGGCACTGGGAATATAAACCTCTTCCCCATCTCGCAAGAACCGGGCGTCGTTCCTGCCGGCCATTAATACCCCTTTCGGGCTCCAGGAAAATTTATACCCGAGCGGGTTGTCATTTGCCTCTGGTGCTGGCAGACCACCGCAGGAGGAAACGAAACTTACCACCTGCCCGCCCTGTTTTTTCACCCGGTCAATAATCGCCATCGCCGACATGTGGTCAATACCGGGGTCAAGTCCGATTTCATTAAGCAAAATTATGCCGGCGGTCATTGCCCGCCTATCCAGTGCCCGCATCGCATCACTCACATAGGATGTAGTTACCAGATGTTTTTTTAATTCCAGACAGTGCCGGGCAACAGTCACATGATAGGTATAAGGCAATAGACTTACCACCACATCCGCTGTTGACACTAACTGATGTAACCGCTTTTCGTCATCAACCAGCAGTTCCACCGCCTTACCACGGAGATGTCCAGCAATTAACTCCTCTGCCTTGCCCACCGTTCGGCTGGCGATTATCGTCTCCACTCCGGACAGGTTCAATAGATAGCGCACCATTGGTCTTGATACCAGACCAGCACCCAGAAGTAAAACTTTTTTATCGTTCATATTAAGCCCTCTCTTTTTAAAAATTTTGCCATATACTCATATTCCGGGGTTAATCTTCCCTGATGAAGAATCAACGCCCTGCGCAGCGGTAAAGGCAATTGCAAATCCTCAAGTTTACAGGTAAAATCGGCGCGAACTAAATCCGGAATAAAAGGCATAAGTGCGGTGCCAAACTCCTGTGAGGCATCTATTGCCAGTTCACACGGCAAATTATCCACCGCCATTATTACCACTCCGCTTCCCTCGACACCGTCAACTGCCTGTCCGGTAAGCGGGTCATAAACGAAAAATGGTGCACCGGGATTTGTTGCCTTAACCGTCGCCTCAATTGAGCCTTCAATATCACAGGATATGTCACCGATAATTAACAGTCTCAGCCCTTCCCGGGCGAACTCCTCTTTTAGATAACTTTTCGTCACCAGCCGGGGATAACGGCTATCCCAGTAAATACAGTTTACCAGAACAGAAAGAAATGGCAGATACCGTTCAAATCTGGACTGATACAGTTCCGGGTGGGCAAAATACTCCTGCAGATCAAATCTATGCCCTGAATCTACCGGTTCGACCATATACTCCTCTTTAAACACCACATGATAAATCTGGTTTTTCTCGCCTTCTTTAACTATCCGGGGTAATTCTGCCGGTTTAATCTCTACCGTATTCAGCGCCCGAAGCATTTCTCCGGCACCTTTTGCCACATTGCCGTAACCGGTTACGCCAATAATCAGTGGAGACAGTTCATCGGGCAGTCGGAAGGCACGCACCCTTTCTCCGATCCGCACTAATGCCTCGCGGGCGGTATCAACCCTGCCATACTCATGCGCCAGTTTAACATCCTGAAACGGCGTTTCCCAGCCGGAAACCTTTAACCGCTGACCGAAACCGGCAAGGGTATCAATCATCCCCGCAATGCCCGCAAACCTGCCAAAAAAGAGCAGCCGGCGCCCCTGTTCATCGGCAATCCGCTCGTAATCAATAAGAGAACATCCCAGTTCCATCACCCTTTTCAGCATCGCCATATTATGAGCCTGTCCTTTAATCACATGGGCAAAGAAGACATAAGTTTTATCAGGCTGAAAAAATTCTGCCGGCATCTCCTTTATCCCCAACACTACCGGGCAATCACTGATATCATCTCGTACCTTTGCCCCTGCCTCTAAAAATTCGCTATCAGGAAACGCCCTGATTGGCGAACTCTGGACAACAAACACTATTCCCTGTTCTCCTGTCAACCTTTTTATCTGCTCGGGTGTCAGAGGAGTTCGTCGCTCCCAGATATTCTTATCTTCCCGTCTGATACCAATTCGCTTCTGTCTCATAAATTAATTATCATAATCAATAAACCAGATAAGTCAAATATCATTGATTGATGTTACGGTGTGCAAAAAAATCCTGGAAGCGAATCAGATGTTTAATACGGAAAAAATCCGAATTTCTGATGCGGAATAATACAACCAATTAACAGGACAAATAATTACTGTAAAACCGGAAAAGTAAAGTATCCGGTAAAACCAAAGATGGCATCCAGTTTTCTTTCAGAAATCAAGCCAGATACTCCGGAGAAGATTAAATCCGAGGCTATCCCCGGAACTACCCGGGGGATAACCCGGGGTTATCCCCCACCATTCCCATTCTTATCAATTTT
>CAKZPX010000121.1 GCA_937139435.1 uncultured bacterium | reverse complement strand
TTCCGGGGTTGCGGGTGTGAAGCCAATTCCGGATAAACCCCGTATTTCAGTGGAGGCGATATTGGAGGTCATAATGATTACAGTATTTTTGAAATCCACCTTGCGTCCCAGGGAGTCGGTGATATGCCCCTCGTCCAGAATCTGGAGCAAGATATTAAATACATCAGGGTGGGCTTTTTCGATTTCATCAAAGAGAACAACCGAATACTGTTTCCTCCTGACCTTTTCGGTTAACTGTCCGCCTTCCTCATAGCCAACATAACCGGGTGGAGCACCAACCAGGCGCGAGACATTGAATTTCTCCATATATTCGGACATATCAAAACGCAGGAGGGCGTTTTCATCACCGAAGAGGAAACGGGCAAGAACCCGGGCAAGTTCGGTTTTTCCGACACCGGTCGGACCGAGGAAGATGAATGAGCCAATCGGACGACGGGGGTCTTTCACCCCTGCCCGGGAACGGCGAATTGCCTTTGCCACTGCGGTAATTGCCTCGTCCTGTCCGACAATCCACTGCTTTAATTCCTCTTCCATCCGCAATAGTCTTGCCGACTCCTTTTCCTCTAATTTGGCAAGCGGCACCGATGTCCAGGAGGAAACGACATAGGCGATATCCTCTTCAGTAACTACCGGAAAACTTCCCTTCTTTTCCCATTCCTTGCGCTTGCGCTTCAGGTATTCGGTGAGTTTTTTCTGCTCATCCCGCAGTTCGGCGGCACGTTCAAACTCCTGGCGGCGCACCGCTTCTTCTTTGGCACGGGTAATCTTTTCAATCTTGCGTTCCAGTTCGTCCAGTTCCGGGTTAATCACCGGGCGCAGGAGTTTTACCCGTGAGCCTGCCTCGTCAATGACATCAATCGCCTTATCGGGCAGGAAGCGGTCGGTTATGTAGCGGTCAGCAAGATAGGCGGCAGCATACAGCGCGGCATCCTCATAGGTGACATTGTGGTGCAGTTCATATTTTTCCCTCAATCCTTGCAGGATCTGGACCGTTTCGGCAACGGTGGGCGGTTCAACCATGATCTTCTGGAATCGGCGTTCCAGTGCCGAGTGTTTCTCGATGTAGCGCCGGTATTCTTCCGGAGTGGTGGCACCGATTACCTGAATCTCACCCCGGGCGAGCGCCGGTTTTAAGATGCTGGAGGCATCAATTGCGCCCTCGGCGGCTCCGGCGCCAACAATGGTATGAATCTCATCAATGAATATGATGCAGTCACCATGGTGTTGAATTTCGTTGAGGATTGACTTCAGCCGTTCTTCAAACTGACCACGGTACTTGGTGCCGGCAACAATTGCTGCCATATCCAGCGCCAGCACCCGCTTGTTTTTCAGGACGTTCGGCACCCGTCCAGAAACAATGCGCTGTGCCAGTCCTTCCACGATTGCGGTCTTGCCGACACCCGGCTCACCGATGAGCACCGGGTTGTTTTTCTTGCGTCGGGCAAGTATCTGAACGATGCGCTCGATCTCCTTTTCCACCTCGGCAGCGCTGGCAAACCGCTTGCGGGGATCCTTCTCGAGGAGCCGCATGATGAGCTTGTCGAGATCCGCCGGGAGATCGGGCGAGAGCGTCTTCGGGGAATCCGGTGCCTTGAGCGCGATGTTCTCGAGGGTCTGGAGGTCGTTGTCGCTGCGGAACGGGTGCAGACCCGTCGCGAGGACGTAGAAGAGGGCGCCCAGCGAGAACAGGTCGCTGCGGCGGT
>CAKZPX010000120.1 GCA_937139435.1 uncultured bacterium | reverse complement strand
ATCTCGCCGCGCGTGGACAGGACAATAACACCATCAACGGAGAGTTCGGTCAGGAGGTGGAACTTTTTCTCCACCTCCTGTGCCTGGTCAACCGGTTGCCAGAAACTGGTAACATCCCGCCCCATACAGACAACTCTGGTGGTTTTTCCGGACCGATCACTAACAATGGTGCTGTAAAAGCAGAGAGATACGCTTCTGCCATCCTTTGCCTGAGTTTCAAAACCACCAGCAAACTCCTCACCACCTAGCACCGATTTTAAATTTAATCCTGATTTGGGAAAAATCACATCCCACTGCAGACCGCGCACCTCTTTTGCCTGATAACCCAGCGTCCTCTCCGCTTCCGTATTCCAGCCCACAATCCGACCGCTGGTGTCCATGACAACAACAATATCACCCTCTTCAACCGGAATTATCTTTTCTATCTCTGTTGCCGGACCGCTTCTTGCTTTTTTTCTCCTCGGCGCCATCTCAATACCTTGGGCACATATTACCCGACCGCTATCTGGTGTCAACTACTTTCGCAGGGGCAATCGCCTGACCCGGGCGACGGGATCAACCTGACAGAAGGGACAACCGGTGCTAATTGGGCAATTGGTACTGGTGCCAGCGCCAGAACGCGGGTTGATACGAAAAAGAGATCTGCCCCAAATGAGAACCCGGTATTAAACGGTGCGGCTTAACAGATGGTTACACCAGTATCTTTGTTTAAGACACAATCAGGGGTTATCCCGGGAACTATACCGGGGATAACCCCGGGTTGTCCCCCCTGTTCAAAAATTTTATCTGCCTTCCAGTGGTGTCCTTTTGATAACCATCGGCAAATAAATCTCTTAAACAATCCACCCTGTTTAATCAAAAAACAACCATGGTTAAAAGAGCTGGTCACAGAACGGTTGTCTGGCGATATGTTTCTTTTTATGTTACGCGGGCACGATAGTATTTATCCAGGAACGCCTCGCGCACCCTTTTCAGTTCTGCGCGCGGGAACATAGCCAGCAGTTCCCAGCCGAGATTGAGCGTCTCCTCAATGGTGCGGTTTTCATCTTCGCCCTGGGCAACATACCTTTGCTCAAACACCTGGGCAAATTTAAGATAAACCCGGTCCATCGTGGAAAGTGCCGCCTCACCAAGAATGACCTGCAACTCCTCTGCCTCTTTTCCCCGGGCATAGCAGGCGT
>CAKZPX010000119.1 GCA_937139435.1 uncultured bacterium | reverse complement strand
ATCTGCGCACTTTTTGTTCTGGAGGCTGCCTTTACCACCTACTTTGTCAACGTGTTTCAGGGTTTGGAGAAGATGCACCTGACCACAATCAGCCGTTTTCTCCAGGGGGTGGTGCTGCTTGCCGGTATGTTTATCCTGATCCGGACACCGGCAAGGGCAGAAGGATATGCCTGGTTATTTGTTATTGCGGGATTTGCTTCGGTTTTATTTGCCGGGATTGCGGTTTATCTTTCCATCCGTCCTTTTCCGGATTTTAACTTACGGCGCTGGGGCGGTATTTTAAAAGAGTCCTTACCACTCGGACTGGCGGTGATTTTTGTTTCCTTTTATTACTGGAACGGAACAACGCTTTTGAGTAAATGGAGCGGTGACCGGGCAGTGGGGGCATACAGTGCGGCGTTTCGGGTGGTATCAGGTAGTATCTTTCTGGCGCTTTCCTTCTCCGCCAGCATCTACCCGTTTTTTTCCCGGCTTTATGTTTCGGACCGTCTGCGTCTGAAAGAGGTGCTGGCAAGGGCTTTAAGGTATATGGCGATTATCGCCCTGCCCATAGGGGTTTTCGGGATGATTCTGGCTGAACCGATTATCCTCCTTGTCTACGGGCAGAAGTACATTGTGGCGATCACGCCATTGCGGCTGTTGGTGTGGTGGAGCGTGGGCGCCTGTTTCAGTTCTTTGATTTCTAATTACCTGATTGCTATCAACCGCTCGGTGCCAGTTACTATCCAGTCCGGGCTGTCGCTCGGGATAAATGTGCTTGGTAACCTGATTTTTATTCCCCGTCTCGGTGCGGTGGGTGCAGCGCTATCAATCGTTATCGCCGAGTTTGCCGGTGTTGTTTACCTTTATTCCCAGCATCTATCTACTCCGGCAAGGGTAACGCTTATAGAATCGGGTTCAATTCTTTTCCGGCTGGTGCTGGCGCTGGTCCCGGCAGTGGTGGCAATGTATTTTCTCGGGCGCTGGAATTTCTGGGGGGCGGCGGCAGGAGGAATGACGTTATATTCTCTCTTTCTTTTCCTCACCGGTGCCATTACGCGGGGCGATTTAGATTTCTTGCGCGGGCTGGTTTTCAAAAGATGAAAAAATAAGTGAGTTCCTATGGCGAACGGGCAATGGCAATCTATCGGTAATTCAGGGTATTCCGGTAACACAGGTGATGTTGTCCTTGCCAGGAGGATTAAGCCGGTTCATATCCTGCTGCTGGCGGGTTTTGAGTTTATCTGCTGTTTGTTTTTTATGTTTTTCACTTATTCCGGACAGTACGAGTTAGCGTGGGTGATATTTTTAGTTCCACTG
>CAKZPX010000118.1 GCA_937139435.1 uncultured bacterium | reverse complement strand
CTCCCCGGACTCCCTGATTATCCTTCATCGCCTCCACACCGTAATCGACCCGGAACTGGGAATAGACATCGTCCGCATCGGTCTCCTGGAGACGCTGCGGGTTGATACCACTGGTGTGGTGCGGGTCGTCCTCGGTCTAACCTCGCCGCTTTGCCCTTATATCAAACATCTGGCTCGTGCCACGCTTGATACAATTATTAATACCCCTGGTGTCCGGCGTGCCACGGTAAAAATTGACCCTCGCCTCGGCCGCTAAACAACAGCCCGGTGTTTGATGTCTGAAACTATCCTGCGCGCGATTCTTCTCGGCATTACCGCCGGTCCGTCCTGTCTGGGATTCTGTCTGCCTTTCGCACTACCGGTATTCGCCGGCACCAGGGGTAGCGGGGTCCGGTCCACCACCTTCAACCTCCTGACATTCCTTCTTGGCAGGTTTATCGCCTATACCGTCTTCGGTGCCATCGCCGGAACTGTTGGTACCTCCCTTGCCCGTAGCACCATCTTCCGCCCGACACTTTTGCCATTCGCCTATATCTTACTTGCCCTCCTGATGGTTTTTTACGGTATCAGCGGTATTGCACCGCTCCAGAAACTCAACCCCTGCCGGGTCTTACACCTTTTCACCGAATCTAGATGGCTTTTCTTTGCTCTCGGACTCCTGACCGGTATCAACCCCTGTCCGCCTTTTCTCCTTGCCCTACTCTCGGTTATGGAAATCGGCGGTATAATCAACGGCATCTGTTTCTTTCTTGTTTTCTTTCTCTGCACTACAATTTTTCTTATCCCACTGATTCTTACCGGTCTGATTAACCGCTACCCGACGGTGCGGCTCTCTGCCCGAATAATTGCCATCATCACCGCCCTGTATTTTTCCTTTATCGCCCTGAAACTACTTAGTTGACACCAGTGATAAATTGGTTATAATTTTATTTAATAAATGGGCGTGGGTGCCTGAGGAAGGCGGTGTGTCATTTGGCACATTCGCAAAAGGCGGCTCCAATGTGAAGTGATGCCGATAGGGCATCACGTAAACCGGGTCAGGGAACAACCTGACCCGGTTTCTTATTTCTTGACTTATTTACCCCTGGTTTATAATTTTCTGATGAATAAAACCGAGTTCCCTGCCCCGCTTGCCGACCGGATGCGACCCCGCACCCTGGAGGAAATTGTTGGTCAGGAGCATCTCCTTGGTAACGACCGACCGTTCCGTAAGATGCTGGAAAAGGGTGAACTGCACTCCATGATTTTCTGGGGTCCACCGGGTTCGGGCAAGACCACTATCGCCCGTGCCATTGCCAGCTATACCCGGGCAGAGTTCATCACCATCTCCGCAGTCACTTCTGGTGTCAGTGATATCCGTCGAGCGGTGAAGGCGGCAGAAAACAACCGGCAGCTTCTCAAACGTCAGACGATACTGTTCATTGACGAAATTCACCGCTTTAACAAAGCCCAGCAGGACGCCCTGCTCCCTTATGTGGAATCCGGTGTTATCACGCTGATCGGTGCCACCACCGAAAACCCATCCTTTGAGGTTATCGCCCCTTTACTTTCCCGCACCCGCGTCTATGTACTCAATCAACTTTCACCCCGGGACCTGAAAACCATTATGCATCGTGCCCTCCAGTCCGAAAACGGGCTCAAGCAACTCCAGCCAGCGGTCAGTGAAGAAATTCTGGACTATCTAACCATCATCGCCCAGGGCGATGCCCGTGTCGCCCTTACCGCCCTGGAACTGATTGTCATCTCCACTGAACCCGATGATCAGGGTAGGCGCAAACCAACAATCGAACTTGCCCAGGATGTTATCCAGCGTAAATTCCTTCTCTATGACAAATCCGGGGAGGAACACTATAACCTCATCTCAGCACTGCATAAATCACTGCGGGACTCGGACCCGGATGCTGCACTCTACTGGCTGGCACGGATGCTGGAGGCGGGCGAAGACCCGCTCTATATCGCCCGGCGTCTTGTCCGCTTCGCTTCAGAAGACATCGGGCTTGCCAGTCCCAATGCCCTGGTAATCGCCAACGCTGCCAAGGATGCGGTGCACTTCATCGGTATGCCCGAAGGTAACACCGCTCTGGCACAGGCGGTAATCTACCTTGCCCTGGCACCAAAG
>CAKZPX010000117.1 GCA_937139435.1 uncultured bacterium | reverse complement strand
GCAGATGGTAGTGAGTAAACTGATACGCAGTGGGTAGTGGCGAATGGCGATGTGGTAGACGAGCGGTGGAATCAGTGCACCAGTAATTGCTGAGATAAGGCGGACAGAAAGCAATAGTTCAACCCCGAATTGCTGAAGGAGCGCAGAGAGGTAAACAAATAGCGGTGGGAAAAACATGATGTCATTTCCGATTAATGTCTGGTGGGTGAGGAGGAACTTTGCCGAGAGCGCGTAGTTGATTTCGTCAGGGAGTGGCGCCCAGTAATTGAGCCGGAAAAGGTGGAGAAATAGCCCCCCAAGAAATAGTGCAAGTGTTATAAATAGGTTAGTAACGCCATGTGTTGACTTTTCTTTCGGCGCCATTTTTACTTACCACCGGTGTTAGGTTGATTTACTTTGTTTGCTCCAGAGAGTTGAAATTATACTAACCGCAACCATAACAATTGCCGCAAGGATTGTTATTAGGGTGCCGAGGCGGAAGTATTTGGAGTCATACCGGAAAGTAATTTCGTGCTCACCCGGAGCAAGGGCAACCGCTCTTAGAGTGTGAAACGCACGGAGCAGTGGTGCTGGTTTGCCGTTAACCTCTACCTGCCAGTCCGGATGGTAGTTTTCGCTGAGAATCAGTATCCCCGGGGCGGTGAGGCTGGCGTTGATAGTGATGCGGTTAGCATCGTATGCGGTGATGCGGGTAGAGGCGTTAAAGTTAGCGGTGTCGGCTTGAGGCAGGTCAGGTTTGTTATACAAGAGCGCGGTGTGTGCCGGGTTGAAGTCAGGTTGCATCAGTTGAACGAGAAGCTGTTCTTTATTGTCGACAATTTCATATCCCGGGACAATAAAGGCACGAGGCAGGTAGTTTTTGTTTTCGTAAATTGCATAACGACTACCGGTGAATACCCTGTTGAACTGAGGCTGGCTGAAGAAGGTTTTTAGCTGAGTGATAATCTGCCGGGTCTGGAGGTCATAGGGAGACGGGTCGTCAGGCAGGTTGTAGGTGATAACATATTTAACATTCAGGAGGTTCATAAAGTTGGGATTAAGCAAGTTGTTTGCCTGAAACATAACGGTTTGTTCTGCCCCGATAAATTCCTGGTAGGTCTGGAGCGGGTTGGGGATCTGTCCTCCAGTGGAGTAGATGTTGTGCAACCAGAGTTCGCCTTCGTCGGAGCGCTCATAGTGGAGGGGTAGGACCCGGTAAAGGGTGGTGTCCTGTTTGAGAAAGCGTACCACCTCGTCTGGCGCGAAGTGTTCTTCTGGACGGGGCATTGCCCGGATATAACCACGGGTGTCATTCCAGAGTTTCAGATTGATGCCGATGTCTAATGTCATAATTAGAGCGGTAAGGAGTACAAATGGAAACGGTTGAAGGCGACGATGGAGAACTGCTGTGCTCAGAAGATAACCGATTAACCAGAGGACAGTAGCAAATACCAGACCGGTGATAAGCGCCGGGTGGTTGTTCAGGAATTGATTGAGCCGGGGGCCGGGGTTCAGGATGCCGGCAAGGGCGTCTCTGCCGATAAGGGCAAAGATGAGGAGCAAGAGGATTACCCCGGCGGCGTAAAGGGCAAAGCGAGGCATTTTTGTCGGGCTGGTGCTGGTTAGTTCCTTCAGGATATAGTTGATGCCATAGCCGGCAAGAACCACAATTGAAAAGGTGGCAAGGAAGAAAATCATTCCCGGACCACGAAACTTGCTTAGTCCCGGCAGCAGGTAATAGGGGATGCGGTAAAATGGTGTGTTGCCTCCCCAGGCGAGGAGTATGGTGATCAGGAGGGCGAAGAAGAAGAATTTGACTTCGGGTTTTTTGCGGTTGCGTACCAGGGCGATGAAGGCAAAGAACAAAGGGAGGATGCCCAGGTATTCGCTGTGGAGTTTGAACGGGTTTTTGCTCCAGTAGTTCCAGAGTCCTCCGGAGAAGTTCGGTGTGAGCAGGTCAAAGGTCTCAGCAATGGGCAATGACCAGGATGCGGCAAATTCGTAGCCCCGGTCAGCACCACGGGCACCATAGGGCAGGTTGCCGTATATCGGCAGATATTGAATTGCGGTCAGGACAATAGCAAGCAGAACACTACTGATGAAGTAACCGAGGAGGGGCAGGGCGCTGGCATGGTTTTTTTCTGCGCGGAGGGTGCGGATGAAGAGAAAGAGAAAGTAGGCGACGAGGATGAGACCGGTGTAATAGACCTTTTGAATATGACCGGAAAGGAGCTGGAGTGCCAGGATTAAACCAGTAAGGAAAAACCAGATGATCGGGTGGGTGGTTGGAGTCTGTTTGTGTAATTGCCAGCGGTTTACCCCCCGGGTGAGAAAGAACAGGACAAGCGGCATAAGGGCGCTGCCAATGAGGCGACCATCATGTCCCGCATAGGCAAGGGTGAGGAGGTTACCCGAGAACATATAGGCGACACCGGCGAGGAAAGCAGCGGGTGTGTCAAGTTTTAGTTCTTTAAGGAACAGGTAGGTGCCCAGTCCGGCAAGGAATGTGTGCAGGTAGAATGTCCATGCCCAGACAGTATGGACCGGCAGGAAGAGGCGCAGGAAAAGGGTGGGGTAAAACAGGTCGCCAAAGAATGCGGCAACGGTCGGTTGACCGGAGAGGATATGCGGTTGCCAGAAGGCGACAGTCAGATGCCTGCGGATGTATTCGGACATAAATTGCCGGGATGCATAACCACCAGCACCGATGAAGTCGGTGCCAAACATCATTACGGTGCCAAAAAGGAATCGGCCAAAGAAGACCAGCGGAAGTAAGAACAGTGTTAATATTGCCAGCCGGTGGTATAGTTGTTGATTGAGGTCTATCGGGTAAGTGTGCGGGGGTGGGGTTGGTTTGGACTGGGGTTTAGTCTGTCGGTGTTTCTTTGCCATTTTTGCCTCCTTTACTTAATAATGGCATCAGGAGCAATGCCATCACTGCCTCGCTGGTAGTCACCCAGATACGGGTAAGCAACGCAGATATAATAGCAACGGGCTGGCTCATTACCAGTTTGAGAATAAAGGTGTAGATGCCTTCACGAATACCAAGTCCTGCCGGAGCGATGAGGATTATGAAACCCAGAATCCAGGAGATGGAATAGCCTCCCAAAAGTACCGGCAGGCTGGCAAAGGGAAGATGATAAAAGGAGTTGATTAATATAAAACAGCCGAGTCCCTGAAAAAACCAGTCCAGGATATATACAGCGAGAATGGTCAGAAGTCGGGGATAAGAGAGCTGGAGGGAAAATAATGGTTGTTTGAAGAGTTTTAGAAGGGGAGGAAGAAGCCGGTTTAAGATCGGCGGGTAGATGACGACAATGGTTAATGGCGCAAGGAGAAAGGAGTAATAGACCAACGGCGGAATGACCCTGCGGGGTAAAAGTACAATCGCCAGGGCAAACAGGAATACCGCAGCGAGGAGAAGAAAACCGGTTTCAATAATTACACTGGTGATGGTCTTTGCTTCCGGGATGCCGTCGTTTCGGGCAAATGACATTCTGCCGAGCGTGAACCAGACCTTGCCCGGGGCATATTTTCCCAGCTGGGTTACAGTGAGAATCGTCAGGGCACGAAAGAACGGTAGTTTTTCTCCCAGCCCTTCTAAGATGAGAATCCAGCCAAGAGCACTTAAGGGAAAATGGATCAAGAGGAGGATAAGATAGGAGAGAATCAGGGGGAGAGGTTGGAACTTGAGTTCGTTGAACGGTATCTGGTGCCAGTCGCGAATCAGCCGGGTGATGAGAAAGTAGAAGGACAGGACGACAATTATTGTCCCGATGGTGTAGCGGAGCAGGTTGCGCCAGCGCCGGAACCTACCGGTGCGATTATCGCTTTTTTCTCTGGCGGGTTTTTTTGTGTCCATTAGCCCTGGTTCCTAGAACTGGGTAAAGTGTTATGGGGTGATAGGTTTAACAGTTCCTGATACAGGTCAATCAATCGCTGGATAATCGCATCCCAGGAATAGTTTTCTCTGATATGCAGATGTCCTGCTTCAGCAAGGCGTAGGGCGAGTTCCGGGTTGGTTAGTACATGTTCCATTGCCCGGGCAAGTGCTTCACTGTCTGCCGGTGGTACCGCAATGCCAGTCTTTTCATTGATTACCAGGTCGGTAATTCCGCCAACTGCTGAGGCGACAACCGGTTTTTTGTAGGTCATTGCCTCAATAATCACCACACCCAGTCCTTCGGTGTCGCCCTTGGCATCAATTACTGCGGGCAGGACAAAAAGGTCGCAATCCCGGTAATGTTTTTGCAGTTCGGTACTACTTACCTGCCCGTGAAACAGGACAGCATTTTCCAGCCCGAGTTGCCGGGTAAGTTCTTTTAATAGCGGTAGTTCTGGACCCGACCCGACAATATTTAGCTGGAGCGGTAGTTTACGGCTGAGTATAGCACACGCCTCAATCAGGTGTCGGACGCCTTTTCTTTCTACCAGGCGTCCGACAAAGAGGATTTGTTTTTCTTTTTTTATTGACGGTGGTGGGTAATCTGTTTTCGGTTCGGGCAGTCCAGCACCAAAGGGGATGATTTTAACCGGACAGTTAAGGATAGCCTGAATTGCCTGCACGGTATGGGTGGAGTTGGCGGTAATACGGTCGGCACGAGCGATCGCCCAGCGCAGGAAAGGGCGCAGGATTTTGAATTTATGGCGCACCGCCATCAGTTCGGCGCCGTGGAAACTGATCACGGTTGGTGCCCGGCAAATTTTTCCCGCAACATAGCCAAAGAGAAAATGGGGCAGGGGCCAGTGGATGTGGATGATGTCAAACCGTTCCTTCTGGCAGAGCCGGGCGATGGCTATGGTACCGGCGACAAGGTAAAAAAGGGCTAGAACCTTATTCAGAACTCCCTTGCGCACCCGGTCAATGGCGGTTTCATCGTGGGTAAGTTTTTCCCAGCGGGCAAAAAAGTAGCGAAACCGTTTTACTCTGGTGCCGAAGATAACCTGGTCACCAAGCCCGGCATATGAAGAGGTGAACATCGTTATTTCCAATCCTCGCGCCTGGAGACGCCGGATTGTCTCAACCAGCCAGGGTGTGATTACATCGCTTTCCGAGCGGGGATAGGCGGTGGCGATGTAAAGAACCTTCATTCACCCGGTGCACCCTTGAGCGGGGTTGGTTTCAGGAGAGATACGATATCTGCTGTATCAGGCGCGACTTCAGACGGCTGGCGGTGTTCGGGTGAATGACACGGTGCCGGGCACAGCGGTCAATAATGGATTGTGCAGCGGTAAATGCCTTAAACGCCTCTTCCTTGGTCTTCGCCGCCCGCACCAGTTTAATCGCCTTTTTCATTGCATTCCGCCGGGCACGATTGCGCAGGCGCCGGCGGATGTTTTTCCTTGCCTGCCTAATTGCGGATAAACTTCTCTTTGCCAATCTGCCTCCGATGGCGTTAACAAAAATGGTGCCGGGACACAGAATCGAACTGTGGACACCGGGATTTTCAGTCCCGTGCTCTACCAACTGAGCTATCCCGGCATTTGGTCCCGCCCTTCAGGAGCAGGACACCCGTGCTGGGTAAACACATTTTAAAAAGAAAAAATCTACCTGTCAACAGCGAGCACCGGCTATGGTAAAAAGAATAGCACCATGGTAGCATTGTTGTGATTGGTAGATGCTGTGGCTGCTGTCTGCAGCGGTTCCGGATAAACAGGAAATAGAATTGATACCATTGCTGAAATACAGAGGCGATTTTTATTTCTGACATTTTCCTGGGCAAGGAGCGACCTAACCCGGTGTTACTTGCCCGGTTAAGACATCTTGGTTAATATATAGTCCAGTGCGTATTAACCGTATTGGCG
>CAKZPX010000116.1 GCA_937139435.1 uncultured bacterium | reverse complement strand
TTTGAGCGACATATTCAATTGCTGACGGAGAAGGTACATGGCTAACTGTCGGGCAAGGGCGATTCGCTTGGTGCGGCTCTGCCCTTTTATTTCCTGCACCGGTACCTGGAACTGCTCTGCCACCAGTTCCAGCACCTTTCCCGGGTCAGGTGGACCATCAGGATGCACAAGGTCCCGGATCGCCTCCTCGGCGAGTTCCACGGTTAAAGTTTTACCGGTAAGTGAATGCAGGGCGATGAGCCGGACAAGCGACGCCTCTAATGTGCGGATGTTTGATCTTACCCGGCTGGCAATGTGGCAGGCGATCTGTTCCGGCAGGTCAAACTGTTCCTGTTTTGCCTTTTGGAGCAATATCGCCACCCGGGTTTCCATCTCCGGTGGCTGGATATCAACAACCAGACCGCTCCCCAGGCGCGATATCAACCTTTCTTGTAATGTTGGTATATCTTTTGGTGGGCGATCACTGGTAAAAACAACCTGGCTGCCAGCGTCCTGCAGCGCATTAAATGTATAGAAAATTTCTTCCTGAAGGCTTTCCTTTCCCACGAGGTAATGTATGTCATCCAGTAATAACAGGTCAAGTCCGCGGTACTTTTCCTTAAATTCCAGGCGGGTGTTCTGTTCTATCGCCTGGATCAACTCAAGAAAAAGAACCTCTGCCGGTGTGTAACAGAGTTTTAACCCGGGATTAAGTGCGAGTGCGGCGTTGCCAATCGCCTGAATCAGGTGGGTCTTTCCTAATCCAACCCCGCCGTAGATGAAAAGTGGATTAAAAACCCGCCCCAGGTTGTTGGCGACATTCCTTGCTGCCGCCCAGGCGAGCCGGTTGCTCTCACCCACAATAAAGGTGTCAAATGTATAACGACTTTTTAACCGAAACTGGGATGATACCTGAGGCGGGGGAGCAACCACTGGCTCCGGATGCTGATGTGCGCCCTGTTCCTGGAGCACAAACTCAACCCGCATCTCCTTGCCGGTGACCGTCTTCAGGGCAAAAACGATATCATTTAAATAATGGTGCTGAAGCCAGTCGGCAAAGAAAAGGCTCGGGACAGAGACACGCACCGTCCCATTGACCAGCCCGACAACCTTTGTCGGTGCTAACCAGGTCCGAAACGCCTGAGGCGCAACCCGTATTTTTAAGATGTTTAAAACATCAATCCAGACTTGCTCGTTATTCATAAATAAACACAGAAATCACAAAATTTTAACCACTCTTTTCCACACATTTTTCCACAACAAATTGCTGGATAACTTCTTGACACAAAAAGAGATACAACAATATATCTCGCTCTGGCCACAGTTTTCCACCTTTTTTTAATTAGCCGAGGTTGATAATAAACAAAATTAATGTTATGTCAAGCACACTGAGGCAAATTTATTAAAAATTTCCTGCGATTATCTGTCCCAGCGCCAGTCCGCCATCGTTAATGGCAACCGACTGATTAAAAAACACATTAAAACCAAGTGCGGTCAGTTTTCTAATGACCTGCCGGCGCAGGATTTGATTTTGAAAACTTCCTCCAGATAGACAAATATTTTTCACCTGGTGTTTATCTGCCCAGTAAGCAGCGCTCCGGACAAACATCTCCCCAACTGTTAAGTGGAACCCGAGGGCAATATCCTCTGGCTGGAACTTTTTAATCCTCATTTCTACCACCGCCCGTAAAACTGACCCGGGGTCAAGGAGTCTGTCTGGCGTCTCACCGAGAGGGAGGGAAACAAGTGGTCTGGTCCGGTGGTTTCCCCTTACCGCTGCCGCCTCCAGCGCCACCGCTGCCTCACCCTCATATGTTGCCCTGGTGCAGACACCGGTTATTGCTGCTACCGCATCAAACAGACGTCCAAGACTGGATGTGACAACCGCCATTTTAGCAGCAGATTCTTCGGTTCCCAGCCCCAGCATTTTTAATGTCCTGAAGTCAAAACCTACCTGCAGACAGTAGGCGGTTGCCACCCGTACCGGGTCAGCCAGCATACCAGCACCAGCATTGTGGCGCAGATAACCAAGATGTCCCAGCCTTACCCAGGAAAAATCAGAATGAACAAGGATAAATTCACAACCCCAGATCGCCCCATCCACCCCATAGCCGGTGCCAT
>CAKZPX010000115.1 GCA_937139435.1 uncultured bacterium | reverse complement strand
ACCGGCTAAAAGCACCGCCTGAACTTCATTCGCGGTTTGACCTGAACCAAAGTTTTTTAGTGTAACAGTTATGTTTGCCGACACCCCGGGGAAAACAGTATCCGGTGTGTGTTGAAAGTACCCAACAAACACCATTCTGGTCTCTCCGAGACTGTAACCAAGATACGGTTTAATATTGGTCCCGGTCACAGTAACAAACATAGTATCGGTAGTGGAGGTGTTAACTATAAAATAGGCATTTCCGGTTTCATCAGTATGTTTCACAACCTGTAACTCCCCGGGTTTGAATAAACAAACCCTTGCACCGCTTACTGGATTGCCCTGCCGGTCCTGAACCAAGACCGGAAAATAACTGGTACCTAACGGATAAACGGCAGGATGCGAAACATTAACTTCTTGAGGAACAGCGGTCCACATCTCCATACCGGGGTCGCCTAATAGGTTGTAGGTGTGAAAATAAATTATCAGGTCTGCCGAGTCCCTGGGTAACGGGAAATTAACCAGCTGTTCCAGCTTACCGCAGTACATCGCTGGTCCTAACGTCGTTATACCCCGGTCAAAAATTGCACGGTAAATACCATAATCCATACAATTATTCCAGCGAGTAGAGGTACCGGTAAAAGAAGCACCCCAGAAAGCTACCCCACCCTTTGGCACTGAAGGGGTGCCAGCGCGCAACCACATCTCACCAAAACAGGGATTTTGCTGAAAATTACCCGTGCCACAGTACAGACTGGTGACCACCGGTAATTTGTAGCCATTATTTAAATTAGCTACATCGTTGATTACAAACTCAGGATAAATCCACCCGGTTGATTGCCCCCAACCCCTGCCATTTATAAACAGTACGCCACGGTTAACTGCGCTATCTACCGGTCCACGTCCAGAACGAGTCGGCGGATAGAAAACCGTGTCAACCGCGCTGAAACCACGGGCAAGTAGCTGCTCCCTGATGCGCCTTTTGGTTATCAGTGCTGTAACCGCAGGCGTTCCTCCTTCCTGATAACTTGTCCCAACCATTAATGCCCGGTGAAACCACATGGTATCACTAAAATAGGGATTTGACTCATAATTTATTATTTTTGCTACAATACAGCCCAATTCCGAGACATTTGCTGCCGGCAGTCTGCCCACGAAAAGGTCGGATAAGTAATCATCACCGTCGACACACGAATAGGGATGGTCAGAAACACATGATGTTGCCCCAGGAGTAGGAAAGGCGGGTATTTTATTAATTGCTCCTACCAGGAGAACGTAAACCGGTTTGGGCGACCAGTTAACATAGGCGTTTTGAATATAACTTCGTATCTGGTCTCGCTGATTACCTGTTTCCGAGAGCTTTGCCACCCGAACAGTAAACCCCTTTTTCTCCTTCCAGCGCACTAATGGTAGGATATCGTTATAAAACTCATCCGGCACAATAATCAGATATCCCTTCGCCCCAACATCACGGTCAAATCCCCCATTAAACCACGGAAAAAGCAACTCTGCCATCTCCTGCTGCTCTGAGGACCAATCAATACTGGATTTAAATCTTAATTCAATATTCACCATCCCGGCATCGTCGGAAAAGACAATCAAAGGAACAACTTCTATTCCCACAGCTCTCATCTTCTTCTCCCAGGAAATCCGGCAATTATTGGAGGAAACTACCTGCGGGAACTCTCCGGATACTAACGGCACCATAACCGCCCTCGCCACACTTGATTCTGAAGGCGTAAAACTAATCTCCAGATGCCGATTGTTCTTCAACAAAAACGACGGAACGTTCCCAGCGTAAGAAATCTCTCCCATTAATAACATCAATAACAAAGTTTTCACCTCTAAAACTCCTTTCTAATCGTAACAATTCCCCAGTCACGGTCACAGATTAAATAATATTTTCCGTCATCAGAAACACCTGTTGCATATGCATAAGGGGTTGCGATCTGGGCCACCATATACGGCTGCTCAGGTTGAACGCAATTAACTATCGCCAGTCCCTCCGACCCGCAGGCAACTAAAACCAATGTATCATCAACCGTAACCGAATTGGCATAACCAGGAAGGTTAACGGTTGCCAGGGAACTCATATTTTCGGGGACGGCAACATTAACTATTACAAGTCCATTGCGACCATCAGCAACAAATAGCAAATTGTCCCTAACCGCAACGCCCCGACTACTACCTTCTGTATCAAAAGCACCAACCTGAATCGGCGGAAATGTGTCAACACGCCAAGAGGTAACTCCCAGCTGTTCACACGCAAGAAAACAGTGGTTTTCTTTAATAACAATATCACGACAGTTCCGAGGATAATAATACTGGAATCTGAGATTGGGATAACTGGGCTGAGAAATATCAATAGCAATAAACTGGGCACCGGCTGCAATAAATGCCCAGGAATCCAGCACCGCCAGGTCGTAACCGTATCCGGGCTGAGGATATTCCAGAATTCCCATTATCTTCAAATTTTCAGGGTTTCGGGCATTGACTATAAAAAGTTCCTTGTAGCCATAGGCCACCAATACCAGACTATCTTTTACCTCCACCCCCCAGGCAACATTCAATGAATCCATAATTCGGGAAATAAATATCGGCTGTCCCGGTTGCTCAACCTGGAAAACCGCCAGCCCTGCTTGACCGTCAGCAACATAAGCGTAGTTAGCATGAATTGCAATATCATGGGGATATCCGGTGGTGTTAGTTTTATTAACCAGAACAAATCGCTGTAAAATAAAGCTTCTTGGTTCAGACCAGTCGCCCCATAGCCCTTCTTCGCTCTGTCCCTTTACCCGCCACCAGTAGTTGCCATCGGTTTTTAAGAATACAACCGCCTCCGGTGCATCCACGGTATCCTCTACAATAACGGAACGGAATTTAGCATCGCCGGTCACCTGGATGACATATAAAACCGCTCCGTTGTTGTTCCACTTAAAATTTATCTCCGGAGAGTAAAGAACTGCCAGTTCCTCTGGAGAAATCAAAACCGGTCTGGACGGTCCGCTCAATGGTCTAATACAGGCAAATACAAACAGTAAAAGGACCAGCGCCAACCAAGTATTGATTTTAAATCTGTAATTAAATCTAATCACCTGTCTCCTCCTCCATCCTCGCGCTATTGCGCACCCGGACAAAAGGCAGTCTGACACCAAGGGAAAAACGATTTGCCCGGTAGTTCTTGATGTCTTCAATCTTTTCCTGATAGGGCGAAGATACCTCGCGCCATTCCAGTTGATAGTCAAAGACAAGCGTCACCTGCTGAAGATGATAGTTACATCCCATTACGATAGTGTTTGTCTGGTCCACCCTGCCGGTATGCGCCAAATCACGAGCGGTGTCATCTACGGTGTAGCTACGATATTTCCAGCTGTAACCAGCGGTAACACCAAAACGGTTAAAAATCCGTGGCCTTGTTGCCAGATTCAATTTTACCCAATGCTGGTAATAAGAAATGTCTGGAATCGGTCCTCTTGCCTGTGCCAGTTTGAATTCGTAATTGCCCCTTAAAAGAAAGTTTTTCTCTAAATCCAAATTTAATCTGCCTCCAAACCTGTGTGCTCGGGTATCGTAGTAATCAAATGGTGGGATGTAATCATCAATTTCAAACTTATAAACAGGAGCAACGCTTATCCACCCAAATTTCTGGACAAATCTTATTTCAAAAAGATGCTCGCCAAAACGGCAGGCAGTATAATGCTCCCCGGATGAACTTAAATCCCGGTAATAACGAATAAAATAATTGGGCATCCAGGTATAAAACAAAGAAACGTTGCTAAACATAAATCGCCGCTCAAATTGAAAATTGAATAAACCGTAACTCTTCTCTTGGTTTACCACCATCTGATGCAATTTTATCCCCCACTGAAAAGCCCATATGCTACTCGGTCT
>CAKZPX010000114.1 GCA_937139435.1 uncultured bacterium | reverse complement strand
GGGGCGCCCTAACCTTCCTGTCAAAGCAGTTGTGGGCATTGCGCGGTAACGGCACCAATGAATTCTATGTCTACATCCCGGACACCATGGGCTTCTTCTCCCACCGCGAGCCGCAGCGCGAAGGCATCGCCAGCAGTCCCACCAACCCCGAGAATCGTCTCAATATCACCTTAAACCCCAACCCGGCACGCGATCACGTCTATCTCTCCGCACCGGGCTCGTCAGCGCTCAAACTGGAAATATTCAACGCCGCGGGTGTCCTGGTTAAATCAGAGATAATTCCTGCTGGTCCTCACCAGCTTATCGACATCTCCGAACTGCCCGCAGGAATTTACATCGCCCAAATCACCATCAGGGACAGCCGACCGATTAACGGTAGAACCTGGACGCAAAAACTCCTGGTGAACCGCTAAGCCAGCAAAAGATTAGCACGGAGCATGGAGCCTCAGGCTCTGTGTTCCGTGCTATTTTAGCCGGTGTTCTACTTCAGTTTCCCGACAACCGACTCGACCGCCTGCAATAACTCGCCCGAGCGCACCACTTCTGCCAGCCGGTTAATGTCATATTGTAAAGGACGGTCTTCTTCCAGCTTGGGCACAACCCGCCGTACAACCTCATAGGCTATCTTTGTCCCCCTGCCCATTTTCAATGCCGGACGAAACTCTACCGCCTGGGCAGCGGACATTAACTCAATCGCCACCACATACCAGGCGTTGTCTAAAATCCTCGCCATCTTTAAGGCAGATGTGAATGACATGGAAACAAAATCTTCCTGATCAGCAGCAGCCGGAATTGAACCGGTCGCAGCGGGTGCGGACAAGATGCGGTTTTCACAGATCAGCATGCCCTGGGTGTACTGGGTGAGCATAAGTCCAGAAAACATCCCGGCACCCTTGGTGAGAAATGCCGGCAACCCAACTGAAAGGTTACGGTTCAAAAGCCGGTTTGTCCTCCGTTCCACTAAAACCGCAATCATGGTGACTGCGCTGCCGACAAGGTCAAGTGCCAGTGCCAGCGGCGTTCCCTGAAAGTTGGCACCGGTTAAATAAGCCTGGTCGGCAGGGAAAAATAGCGGGTTATCACCAACACCGTTAAGTTCCGTCTCAAACATCTGTCGTGCCCAGGCAAGGGCATCCTTGGCACCACCTACCACCTGCGGTGTGGAGCGCAGAGAATAGGCATCCTGAACCTTCTTTCCGGGCTGTTTTAACATCTCTGAATCTTCGGTCAGTCTTCTGATGTTCTCAGCACAGGCGATTGCCCCGGTATATCCCCGTACCCGGTGAATTCGTTCATCATAAGCCGCCATATTGGCGTTCAACACCTCCAGAGTCAGTGCCGCAGCAATCTCAGAATTTTTTATATAACGGTCAGCATCAAAAAGTTCCAGCGCACCCATCCCGGCGGTCATATTAGAACCATTAATCGTTGCCAGCCCGTCCCGTGCCTCAAACTCAATTGGTGCAATACCAGCAGCACGCAGCGCCTCCGCCCCGCTCATCCTTTTTCCCTGATAATACGCCTCGCCCTCGCCGAGCAAAACCAGCGCCATCTGGCTCATCGGTGAAAGGTCACCGCAAGCGCCAACAGAACCCCGATCAAAAACCACCGGTGTAACCCCTTTGTTCAACATCTCAATTAGTGTCTCCACTATCTTTAACCTGATTCCGGAATGTCCATTGGCAAGCACATTTATCCTGGAGCACATCCCGGCCCGCACCACCTCCTCGGGTAATGGCTCACCACAGCCAGCAGAATGAGAATAAACCAGATAACGCTGGAACTGTCTTGTCTGCTCCGGTGTTAATATTACCTCAGAAAGTTCACCGATCCCGGTGGTAATCCCATACATCACTGCTCGCTGTCTGATCTTCTCCTCAACAAACTCCCGACAGCGATTGATCCTTTCTCGCGCCGCAGGGGAAAGCTCCACCCGTTCTCGCTCCCTTGCCACCCGCACCAGGTCCTCAATTTTTAGCCCCTTACCATCCAGAATAACTGCCATGATATCTCCTCCCTTCAAATGTTCTGTTTTCCTTTTCTTTGTAACATATTTTCTACATGGCTCCCGGGCCAGTAAACCCGGCGGCAAACCGGACAGCGCCGAAACTCATTATGAATTTGATAAATAAAAAACGGCACCGCCGGTCTTGCCTCCTCCCGGCTAACCCTTGCCAGCACCGCATTACAGACCAGACAGCGCGTGAGCAGCATGCTGTCCAGGCTTTCCTCTTTGCGCCTTATCACCAGCCTTTCCTCAACCTCGCGCACCTGCTCATTGGGCTTATCGCTCTGAATAAAAATAACCCCGGGCAGGCGCTCCAGCCTCCGGTTACGGGTTAAAAACAACCTGCCCTCGCTGCGGGCATTGCGGTACGCCGCCATACCGCTGATGGCGCAATCATAGCGGGTATCAACCCCGAGAAGGCGCAACATCTGAGCAAGTTTCCCCAGCATTGCATCACAATGAGTCCTTAACCCCTGCTCTCTTGCTGAACGTTTTCTTTCTGTCCCGCCTGTCCTCCGGACACAGGTGCCACGCCGATTATCCCGCTGGTGTTCAGTGTGATCGGACTCTTTCATTGATTTAAAAATCTAATCAATTCCTGTTAAAAATCAAGCCTGCCCAGACCACTAACCGACAGTATGAAGTAAAATCCCCCTGGTGAATAAAAAAATAATAACGCCTTTGCTTAATGGGCCGTGCAGGATTCGAACCTGCGGCCACCGGGTTAAAAACCAGGTGCTCTGCCTACTGAGCTAACGGCCCGAGAATCTCTCTATCGGCGGAAGGTCCCTTCCTCCAGCCCCGGGCATATCACACAATGCCGGAGGCCGGAGTCGAACCGGCACGACCCGAAATGGGTCAAGGGATTTTAAGTCCCTTGCGTCTGCCTATTCCGCCACCCCGGCACTGGTCAAGAGGCGGCACGGGGATTTGCACCCCGGAATTGCGGTTTTGCAGACCGCTGCCTTGCTACTTGGCTATGCCGCCCGGTCCGGGCTCGTGCCCGATAGATAAAAGCGGGAGACGGGATTTGAACCCGCGACCCCCACCTTGGCAAGGTGATGCTCTACCAGCTGAGCTACTCCCGCAAATCCCATTCGGTTCCAATGGCCCCAACCGGAGTCGAACCGGTGCCTTCACCTTGAAAGAGTGATGTCCTAAACCGCTAGACGATGGGGCCCGCTGGCCCTATCTTCTACCTGATAAATAATATAAAATGAAACTGCCACTATGTCAATAACCCCGAACAAACCGCAGATCCCTTGACTCCGGTTCCTCAGTAAGCTTTTGCCAGAGTTCGTTAAACACCCGTTGCTGTTTATTTTCAATGTACTTCTCCGCAGTAATCGCCGGTGTCCCGGACGGTTTTTTGCCATCACAACGAATTATGAAGCTTGCCCAGTTGGTTACAATTGGACCGGCCGTCTGTCCTGAATCCAGCACCAGCGCCGCAGCAATAAACTCACTGCCATACCTGCCCCGCATCATGTAGTCATAAATCCCGTTAATCTCCTCCTGGATCATGCGCACACCGGGGTTTTCACTGGCAAACTCCTCCAGACTCTTCCCTGACCTGATTACCACCAGCGCCTCCTGTGCCTTCTTTTCCCAGACTTTTTTCTGCTCCTCCTGCTGCACCCGCCACTTTACCGCCTCGCTAACCTGTTCCAGCGACGCTGGCTTCGCCAGAATAATCCGAGACAGTTGAAAAACATAGAACCCATAAGGTCCGCGCAATGGCAGGTCCAGTATTTCACCCTCTTTTGCCTCCCGTGCCCACTCCACCAGGGCACCGGGGTTGTAAATCTGTACCGCCCAGTTAAGTCTTTTTTTGCCCACCACCCGTGCTGGTGTCGGTACCACCGCCATTCCAAATCGCTGGGCAACCGAGTCAAAATCATCGTTCCTTGCCTGCTCAATAAACTCTTTTATCTTGTCACCGATGGCAAGTTCCCTCGTTTCATCCGGCCGGATTCGCACCCGGATCCGGCGCAACCAGAAGGTATCGTTGCGGGTGCTGTCAAGAAGTATTATCTGCCAGCCATTCTCCGCCAGCAGTGGTGGAGAAAACTGTCCGGGTTTAAGCCGGCGCACGACCGACTCGGTTGCGGGAAAGAACTGGTTTGCCCGGAACGCCACCGCTGCGGTCTCAGGCTGAAAATCGCCCAGGGTATAAGAAACCATCTCAAAACTGTCCCGCAAACTACCGGCATCAGCTGCCCGGAGCCGACGATACGCCTCCTCAATGCGCTGGCGTGCTGCTACCGAATCCTCTGGCGCTACACCGAAAGGAAAGAACACAAACCGACATTCTCTAATCTCCTCTTTTGGTTGATAGTCCTGACGGTGGCGCTGATAGAATTCCCTTATTTTCTCCCCAGGCGGCTCAATCTTTTTCTCGTCCTCGGTTAGACTGGCGGGTCCAAACTCCAGCGCGGTAACAGTACACACCGTATTCGCCCGATTAAGCATATCCTGGACCTCATCCTCGCTCACCTGTAACGCGCCGGCAATGTACAATTGCAATTTCTGCTGTCTTAACTCCTCGTATATCTTCCGCACATATTCGCTGAAAAAGGCGCGGTTGTTCGGGTTCTGCAGTGCCTGCAGGTATTTGGTGGTATCAAACTTCCCATCCGTCATCAGGTCAGGATGGTTTTGTAATTCCTGGGGAGGAAAGTGCGTAACAATCCACTCCAGTTCTCCCTGGGTGATATCTAACCGCGTCTTTTTTAGCACCTTGTTCCAGGTCAACTCCTTAACCAGATAGTCCCAGGTAAGGTGGTCTATCCTGGTCTCGTCCTCATTAGAGAAGTCCCGGAACAGACTATCCTTGCGGTACTGGTGGGCAATATACTCCCGAATCTGCCGGTATTCATCAAAGCTAATCTTCTGGTCGCCTATCTGCCCGATACCACCAGCAAGGATTTTCCGGCACCCACCCTGTT
>CAKZPX010000113.1 GCA_937139435.1 uncultured bacterium | reverse complement strand
TTGGGCGACTTCTCTGGTCGTGGGGACCTATGGCGCCTTGTTGGTATTGATTACTTTCCTTGCTTCCACGCCCTTGACCGTTGCCCAGATGACGATCTTGCTGACCATGTGCCTGATTGCCCATAGTTTGCCGATTGAGGTGATGATCGCCCGCAAAGCCGGCTTGCGTGCCGGCTTCCAAATCCTGCTGAGGTTGACGGCATGATCATGGGCAATGTCTGTCCGGCGGGCATCGGTCAGGCGCCCGCACGTCAGGCAGCGGTGAAGGCGGGTGTGCCGGTTGAGGTGCCGGCGCTGACCGTGAACAAGGTATGCGGTTCCGGGATGATTGCGGTTGCCCTTGCCTGTCAGCAGATTAAAGCGGGTGATGCGCGACTGGTTGTTGCTGGTGGTCAGGAGTCAATGTCCAATGTCCCTTACTATTTGAAGACGCTGCGCAACGGGCAGAAGATGGGTGATGCGCAGTTGCAGGACGGTATGATTTACGATGGCATCTGGGACTACTTCGGTGATGTCCACATGGGTGCGCTGGCAGATTTTACCGCCCAGAATTCGCAGATCAGCCGGGAGGAGCAGGACCGCTGGGCATTGCGCAGCCATACCAATGCGGTGAATGCGATTAAGGCGGGCAAGTTTAAGACGGAGATTGCACCGGTAACCATACCCCAGCGCAAGGGTGAACCGGTGGTAATTGACACCGATGAAGGTCCGCGTGCCGATACAACGCTGGAAAAACTTGCCGCACTTAAGCCGGTATTTACCAAAGATGGCACAGTTACCGCGGGCAACGCCTCTTCAATCAATGACGGTGCTGCGGCGCTTGTGGTGGCAAATGAGAACTTTATCAAGGAACGGGGGGTAAAACCGCTCGCCCGGGTGGTTGCCTATGCCACCGGCAGTGTTGAGCCGAAGATGCTCTTTTATGCCCCGATCAAAGCGGTGCAGACCCTGTTAAAGGTGCAGGGGGTGGACATTGACCACTTTGACCTGATTGAAATCAACGAGGCGTTTGCCGCCCAGGTGCTGGCTGATGGTAAGGAACTGGGCTGGAACTGGGATAAGGTGAATGTCCATGGTGGTGCAATTGCGCTCGGACACCCGATTGGCTGTTCTGGTGCCCGCATCATTGTAACCCTGATTCATGCCTTAAAGGACCGGGGTCTGAAAACAGGACTGGCCGCCGCGTGTCTGGGAGGCGGTGAGGCGACCGCAATAAGCATTGAACTGGTATAACCAGAACCACGTAGCCGGTGTTAAGAGCCTGACCCGGCGGGCAGGACCGGTTTAGAATTATGCCCGTGTTTGAGACCGAGTCTCCAGAAGCAACCATCAGGCTTGGTGAGCGCATCGCCCGGGGTTTAAAACCCGGTGCGGTTGTTGCCTTTTACGGTGAACTGGGTGCGGGTAAGACCACAATGATTAAGGGGTTTGCCCGTGGTCTGGGTGTGCGGGAGATGGTAAAAAGCCCATCGTTTGTCATCATCACCGAATACAGGGGAAGGATACCGGTCTATCACATTGACCTGTATCGCATCAAAAGCCCGGCAGAGTTTACCGAAATCGGTCTGGAAAGTTATCTTACCGGTGATGGTGTCTGCCTGATAGAGTGGGCAGAGCGGGCGGAGTCGCTCCTGCCACCAGCAACCACCATCCGGGTAAAACTACAGGTCCTGCCCGCGGGTCGGCGGATTGAGATCATCGGCTGGTCCGAAGGTCTGGCTGAGGAACTGCAATAACCCATCCCAGCCGCCAGGCACCGTAAATGTCTTTTCCGCCGTGAGTACCACCGCCTCATCACCCTTTAAACTCACCTTTAAAATCCCGTGCTGCCGGCAGAACAGCCTTAACCGGGCAACAGCGAGCAGTTCACCGACAACCGCTGGATAGCGACCGAAGCGGTCAACAAGTTCCGCTTCCAGTTCTGCTAACTCCCCGGCACTCTCGGCACCGAGCAGCCGCTTGTAAATGGCAATGCGCTGAAACGCATCCGGGATGTAATCCGGCGGTATAAACACATTCCGGTCTATGTCCAGTTTCGGCTCAACCGGCGCCGTCTCGCCTTTGAGCCGGGCGATCGCCTCGCGCAAAAGCCGGGTGTAAAGGGCAAAACCCACCCGGGCGATATGACCGTGCTGTTCCGTGCCTAAAAGATTGCCCACCCCGCGTATCTCCATATCCCGGAGCGCCAGCCGATAACCGGCACCAAGTTGCGAATAGGCTAACAGTGCCGAGAGTCGTTTTCTCGCCTCCGGTGTTACTAACTCGCGCCGGACGACCACCAAAAGCGCATAAGCCTGCACCTGGGAGCGACCAACCCGCCCCCGCAACTGATGCAGGTCGGCCAGTCCGAACCGTTCTGCCCGGTTAACAATGATGGTATTGACATTGGGTAAATCCAGTCCGGACTCAATGATCGCTGTGGACAGAAGCAATTGATACCTGCCACCGGCGAAGTCCAGATAAACCTCTGCCAGTTGCCGTCCGGAGAGCCGACCATGGGCAACAACCATCTCCACATCAGGCAGAATCCGGCGCAACCGCCGCTCAATCTCAGGCAGACTCATAATCTCATTGTGGACAAAAAACACCTGCCCACCACGGTTGAGTTCCCGATACACATAGTTACGAATTAACCCATCGCTCCATTCTGCCACCTCGGTCAGCACCTCCCGACGCCCGGGCGGCGGGGTATGGATTGCTGAGATGTCCCGGATACCAGAAAGCGCCATGTAAAGCGTGCGCGGAATCGGTGTGGCGGAAAGGGTCAGCACATTGACATCCGCACGCCGGCGCCGGAACCGTTCCTTCTGCCGGACACCGAACCGCTGCTCCTCATCAATGACCAGGAGCCCGAGGTCACGAAACACCATCCCGGGATGAAGCAAGATATGGGTGCCGATGACAATATCCACTGTTCCATCCTTCAACCCCTGGATAATCTCCTCCTGCTGCTGCCGGCTGACGAACCGGGAGAGCATCTCCACCCGCACCGGAAACCGCTCCAGCCGGCGCTTAAAATTGACATAGTGCTGATAGGCAAGCACTGTGGTCGGTGCCAGCACCGCCACCTGTTTGAAGTTCACAACACATTGCAATGCGGCACGCAGGGCGATCTCGGTCTTGCCAAAACCAACATCACCGCAGATCAACCGGTCCATCGGTCTACCTTGCGAAAGGTCCTGCCGCACATCAGCCAGCGCTCGCAACTGGTCCGGTGTCTCTTCATAGGGAAATGACGTCTCCAGTTCTGCCAGCCAGGGTGAATCGGCAGGCAGGGGTACGGTCTGCGCCGTTGCCCGGCGGGCGTAAATCTCTAACAACTCCTCCGCATACGCCGCACTCGCCTGTGCCGCCTTCGCCCTGGCGATGAGCCAGGAACGACCGCCCAGCCGGTCCAGCGGCGGTGCCTCATCACCAGCACCGATATAACGGTCAATTAAACCCAGATTTTCCACCGGCACATACACCCGGTCACCACCCGCATACTCAATCAATAGATAGTCTTTCTCCCTGTCGCCATGATGCAACCGCTTTGTTCCGGCAAACCTCCCCACTCCGTAATCAATATGAACAACATAGTCACCCGGACGGATGGTCAGAAGATTATCAACCGGCACACCCCGAAACCGGCGCCGCACCAGCCTGCCCACCGGTGTCCCGTACACCTCACGCTCGGTAATCACCGTCCAGCCCTGCCGAATATTGACAAAACCACAGCTCAAACCGCCCACCAGATAAACCGGCTTATCGCCCAGAAGTTGTGCCAGCCGGCGCCGGTGATGCTCGGACACCGCAACAACAAAATAGTCACCTTCAGCGCTCTCAATCTCGGACGCCAGTAACTTAAAATTACCCAGATAACCTGGCGCCGGCTGATAACCGAGGTCAAAATCGCCCCGGTCCGTTACCAGTTTTATCTGAAACTTTCCCCTGACACTGCCGCTATCACCCAGAAGGACAACATCATCAGGCAAAAGTGTTCCTGCTGCCAGTTCACCATAGGCAGGTGGACGCCGGGTAAAAATCACCGCCTCATCCACCAGTCGGCGGGAGCGCTGGGTCAAAGGTTCAAACTCCCGCAGCGACACCAGCTCATCATCGGCAAACTCCACCCGTAGCGGCAACTCCTGATTTTCTCCGTAAAGGTCAACGATCCCGCCCCGCACCGCATACTCCCCGGGCTCGGTTACTAAATCAACCCGCTCATACCCCTGGTCCTCCAGCCACTGCACCAGCACTTCCCGTGCCAGTCGCTCCCCTTTTTTCAATTCCAGCATCCCTGCTGCCAACACCCATTGCGGTGCCGGTGCCGCCAGCTCCTCCTCGGTGGCAACAATCACCGCCGGTCGCCCTGCCACCTCCTTGAGTTGCGTCACTGTTGCCAGCGAATCCCGGACAAAGATAACCACCGGCAGTTCCGGATAAAGAATGTTAACATCGCCTGCCAGCGCCCGCGCCTGATTGACATCATCGGCAACAACCACCACCGGCAATCCGCTAACACCGGACAGCCAGCCGGCAAGCAGCGCCTGCACCGCTACCGGCAGTGAATTCAATGTTAGTACACCCGATTGTGCCAGTGCTGCCTTTAATCTGTCAAGGGATGGGTCAAGAAAGAAATGTTGCCGAATCTCCTCCATAAAAACACGAAGGGGGCGTGTGCCCCCTTCCTTATCACATCTGACCGCTACTTTTTCTTTGCTGGCTTCTGTGCGGTCTTCTTGACCGTCTTTTTGGCGGTCTTATTAGCAGTCCGCTTCATACATGCCATCGTACCTCCTTTATTGGCAGGTGAATATAAATTTTTTTTTGCCACTTGTCAAGAAATAATTTGCATTGTACTCACACTGCTACCGTCCTTCATTTGTGCCTGCCCCACCGCCCGTCGTTAAATCAATGATAAAAACCCTTGACCGCAACTGTCCTGGAACTACTGTCAAGGTGTCGGTCAACCTCTGATAACCGCTATCGTTCGGAACAATTTCAAACCGGTAATCACCGGCCGCTAACTTGCGCAGGACAAAACTCCCTTCCTGCTCACTGGTGCGCAGCACACCTGATTCTGGACCGGTGTAACGAACCTCTGCCGCCAGCGGACGGTTACCAATCCGGCTGTAAACCGCACCCCAGAGTGCACCATAACCGGCACGCCGGAGCACAAAGTTCAGATTATTAAGCACCCGGGGCTCAACCAGCAGCGATTCGCGCTCTGGATAGAAACTATCAGCCTCAACCGTAATTTTAATCCAGCCGGTCTCCACACCGTCAATAACGAACACGCCGTTATTCTCAGTATAGGAACGCCCGGCATGCGTCCCCTCAACTGTGAACCGGGCACCACTAACCGGTTTCCCTGATCCGGCCTCGCCCACACGAATACGCACCCTGCCGTAGCGCTTGGGATAAAAGCCGGTGCGTAGAGCAAACCGGTGTGTTGCACCTAACGGTCCATAGGGAACAAAAGCGTAGTCAAGGGCAATCCGCCCGGCGTTAACACCCAGTCCAGCGGTAAAACCGGAAAACAAACCCAGCGACCGCCAGTCCTGAGGTCCAAGCCGGTATCCGCATCTAAGCACCAGCAACTCCTCCAGTGCCAATTCCATACCAAGATGGAAATCCGGTGTCCCGTTGAGAGAAATATTGATATCAGTTAGCAACCGCCATCCGCTTGCGGTGCGGGAAAATGACCTGCCATAACCAGCACCAAGACGCACCCTAGCCGGCAGGGAAAACCGCTCCTTTCCATATTTAATACCCGGACCAAAGTTCTGAGCTGCCACGCCAACACTCAAGCCGGAAGGAAAGCGACCGATTGCACCGGCATCAAAGCAGAAACCCATTCCACTCTGTCCCGGCAGGGCATCGTAAAGCCATTTCGCACTTCCGCCCAGTGCCAGCACCTTGTTCAACCGTACTCCGTAGCCGAGCACAGCATAACCACTGCTTACCACCAGTGTGTCCGGTTGACCGGTATCGGGATTCCAGTTTTCAATGCCGCCAATCCGGGAGAAGATACCGCTTATTCCGAATGTCCCGGGACCAAGAGGCAGAGCGATGTTCAAATTCTCGTCAGTGATATCGGCAAACCAGCGGTGATGGGCAAGGGCAAGCTGAACTTCGTTCAAATAACCCAGCCCACCGGGATTGTAATAAATGGTATTCACATCATCAGCCACGCCGGTAAACGCCTCGCCCATCGCGCAGGCACGAGCACCAACCGGAACACTCAGGAGCGGAAATGCCGTCCCCGAACTGTAATTAAATATCAGCAACGACAATATAAACGGAGCCACCATACCCCTCCCTTACGCCACAGGGATGATAAACTCGCCACCTGGAACGGACGCAACAGTTCCACCCGCAACCGCCTCTGCTGCTCCTCTGTCCGGCACAGCCGCACCTGATAACGACGCGGAGAACTACTTATCACCTGTCCTGTAACCATTTCTCTTCTGCCCCTTTTTTCTATTCCAACCTTACCGCTAACCCAATTATTCCATCTCATATCAACGGCTAAACAAACACTTCTTCACCAGTCGTCGAATTACCTGGTTGCTCCCTTTTACCTCAAAACAGTAGACATAAACCCCGGGTGCCACCGCCTTTCCGCGCCGGTCGACCCCATCCCACTCAACAACATAGGCACCTGCTGTCCGCCACTCATCATTAATAAGGGTACGCACCTCCTCGCCCAGCCGGTTATATACTATCAATGTTACTTCCCCCTCCTCGGGCACTGAAAATAAAAACCTCACCTTTTTCCCGGCTGGTTCCTGATAACTGTAAATCGCAAACCCGGGCATTAAATTCAGACGCATTCGGGCAGAATCGCACAGCCCTTCATGGCGAGAGACAAAAACCTTTACCCACATATCCTTTGTCGCTATTCTGGTGGTATCAAAAAGCCTTGAGAAGCCCGGTGCGGTGACTCGCATTATAAACTGCGCCGGCACCTCCGGTGCGACGAAACTTAAATCCGGGTTGCCATCAAAATCGGTGTCGCGCAGATAGTTGCCTCCCTGTTCATCAAGAACTGCGACTCCCCATCCATCATTTTCTTCCGGGCAGGAAACATTGACCACCGAGCGGATATTGCCCCTGGTAGTAACAGTAAAACGATAGTCCCGCACCTCTCCGGGTAACAACAGATCCGCCTGGTCCGGTGCAATCTCAATACCTTCAACCGAACCGTTCACCTCGGTAATTGCCCTCACCTGATCGGTAATCCTGGCATCAGTGAATGAATGGATGGTTATAATCGTGGTATCCATCTGTCCGACCTGCGCCCACCAGGGTAGCATAACCCGTAAAAGCACCTCCACACTTCCAGAATAAGGCGGGATTGGTCCAACATCCGGTCTGCCGTTACCATTCCGGTCGCCGAACGGCTGTCCATCAATACCTGATAACCGGTGTTCCCAGGCACCCCGGGTGAAGTTATAACTCAGGTCAGCAAAGTCAAAGATATTACCCAGGTTGGTAATCTGAAAGACAAAATTACCGGTGCATCCTGGAGCAACGGTGCGAAACTGAGCGGGCTGGATGAGCAGGTTTGCCACCGAAGCCACGGTGGTGATCAGTCGCACTGCTGCCCGGACCTCGGGATTCGCACCAGAAATCGCCTGCACCACTGTAGAATCGGTCACATAACCCAGTTCATTATCTGGAATCTGCACCCGGCAAACAAAAGCCACCTTTTCTCCCTGAACCACCTGACCTATATCTGGAACACCATTATTGTTGTTATCTGTCAATGGATTGACCCCACCGCTGTCAAAAAACTCTACCCGCCAGTTAGAACGGGTAAAAACGTTCTGGATATCTATCGTATCCGGCGCATCACCGGTGTTGGTACAATACAGGAAATAATTAACTATTACCCCTGGTAGTGCGGTGGCAGAGGAATCGGCAAACAGCATAATGTTCCTTGTTATTCCGTTCACCGTAACCGTGACCCGGTTATTTGCCGGATTCATATCTCCGGAAAGTGCGGTCGAGCAACTGGCAAACCGTTCGCCCCTCTCTATCACCAACCGCGGAAACACCAGTTCCACTGACTCACCCGGGGCAACGCTATCACTCCACACGGTCTGCGCATAACTATCACCATAGCGGAATACCGCTGGAATCACCACCGTTTTTGTCCCCGGGTTAACAACCCGGGCGATCGGTAGCACGCTTTCACCCGCCGGAACCACTCCAACCGGTGTCACGATTGCAATACAGCCAGCATCATACCAGCAGACCTCAACCTCAGCATCCTGAAAATCATTAGTCGGATTGCTATCACCCGCCAGAGAGGTAGAACAGCGCACCAGGTGTCTGCCCACTGCCAGCGCCTGCCACTCATCAAATTCCACCGTATCCATCACACCGGGAGGAATCAGTTTCTCCCGGGTAGAACGGTAAAAGTTGCCGATGCGCATCTCCACCGGCACCACCTGGACCCCTATTCCCCAGTTGCCAACCAGCGCCCTGGGCACAACCCGATGACCGGAATCAATCACGCCTATCGGAGCCAGAATTACCTCCACCCCGGCATCAAAATAGCTGCGGACAAATACCGTCTCTTCCCGGGCGTCATTCTCTTTGCGCTCATCACCGAAAAGAGCGGTGGAACATTTCACCATCACCGTCCCCGAGGGATGCGCCCACCATACTGGAAAATTAACCGTGTCCACCTCGCCCGGATTTAACACCTTCTTCCTGTTGTACCAGTAATCCTTGCCAATCCGCATAAAAACAGGAATCTCCTGGGTGGCGGTGGAGTAGTTGGCAACAAGCGCCTGCGGCACAATGCTATCACCCAGATTAATCACACCAGCCGGAGAATGAATTGCGACGCAGGCAGCATCAATCCGGCGCACAACAGCAAAACTGCCGCTTACCCGGTCATTGGCGTCATTTCTGTCGCCGGTAAGCGCGGTGGAACACTCAACCGCATATCGTCCCACCACCTCGGCATACCAGGCGGGAAAAGAAACTGTATCCAGCACACCAGGCAGTACCAGTACGGTCGTTTCCGCTTCATACCCCCCGGTTATCCTTATTCTCACCGGTATCAATGCTGGCGACAACCCGTTATTGCTAATCACCGCTCTTGGCACAATCACCGCACCGGAATCTATTGCACCAGCCGGTGCTACAATCGCCACTGCTGCCGCGTCAATAAAGTTAATCACCCGCACTGAATCCTCACGCCGGTCGTTATCCGGATTTTCATCACCAGCAACCATGGTTGAACATACCACCGGAAAAACACCAACCACATCCGCAATCCACGCCGGAAACCCCACTGTGTCCTTACCGCCAATGCCTAAAAACTTTGTCCGGGTCACATCGTAATTGCTACCGATGCGCATTCGCACCGGGACCAGAACCGGCGTATTGCCATAGTTACATATCCTTGCCAATGGAACCACTACACTTCCAGAATCAATTATCCCGGCAGGTGCGTAAATATCGGTTACCGCCGCATCCTGATGCACAACAACCAGAACTGAATCAACCGTCCGGTCATTATCAGGTTGCCGGTCGCCACTGAGCGCGGTAGAACAGCGCACCGTCAGCATCCCAGTCGGGCTGGCGATCCAGGACGGAAAGGCAACAAGCGTGGAATCACCCGGTCTTATCGTCACCACCCGTGTCTGCTGATATCCACCTTCAATCACCATGACCACCGGCACATCCTCAACCGTTGTCCCATAATTGGCAACCCGCGCCCGGGGTACAACCACAGTTCCTGAATCCACCACACCCGCCGGCGTCAGAATTGCATAACAACCAGCATCATGTCGGTGCCCAACCTCAACCTCGGACCATACCGTATCATTTTGCGGATTAAGATCACCTGCAAGAGCGGTAAAACAGACAACCGGCAACAAACCTAAAGCGTTCGCCTGCCACTCCGGAAACTGTATCCGGACAACCAGATCAGGTGCAATTGCCACAACTGTTGATTCCTGATAAGAACCGCCGATAACCAGATACACTGGAACCATCTCCAGCCTGCTTCCCAGATTTCCTACCAGAACCTCCGGTATAACTGTTGTCCCGGAATCTATCTGTCCTGTCGGTGCCAGGATCGCTATTGCGCTGGCGTCAATCCGGGGTCGCACGGTCACCACGGCACTAACCGTATCATTTGTCGGCTCCTCATCTCCGGCAAGCGCTGTATAACAGTAACAAACATGGTCTCCAACCGGAGCAGCCCACCAGGAAGAAAATCTAACCGTATCAATTGAATTGGGCGCCATCATTATCACAACACTGTCGGCATAAAAACTACCAATCCTCATTACTACCGGCACCGCCCGCGCACCTGTTGAGTAATTACCGACCACTGCTACCGGTGTTATCATCGCCCCTGAATCAACAACACCGGCTGGCGCTACTATTTCCATTACCCCCGCATCCACCACAACCCGCACCTCAACCGAATCCAGCATCACATCGTTATCAGAATTAACATCATTTATCATTGCGGTTGTGCAACGGACAATATGGACACCAGTTGGTTCGGCAATCCAGTTGCGGAATGTTAACTGTAATGTATCACCAGCAGGTATATTCACCACCACCGTGTCGGCATAACTATTACCGATTGAGAAATAAACCGGCACAAACGCTGACGCCTGACCATAATTTGCCACCCGCACCATCGGCACAACAGTGCTACCCGAATCCACCACCCCCACAGGACGCTCTATTTCCACCACACCGACATCGATCACACTCACACGCCGCACCTCCACCAGAAGCGCTATGGTGTCATTTGCCGGATTCCTGTCGCCAACCAGCCCGGTAGAACACCGCACCATAACACTGCCAACAGGATGCGCCACCCACTCCGCAAAATCCAGCGTCTCAAACTCACCAGCAGCCACCGTGTCCCACACCACAACATGGTAGTCCGCACCAATCCATAAATGCACCGGAAACGCCTCTTCCTCTCCTCCAAAATTACCCACCACCACACGCGGAGTAATCACCTCACCTGAATCCATCTCTCCTGCGGGCGCAATAATCGCTACCACACCAGCATCCGCACCACGCACCACCAGAACACCACCGCTTAATGTGTCGTTAGCAGGATTCTCGTCACCAGACACAAACACCGAACACCGCACCACATGGTAGCCCAGCTCCTCAGCCACCCACGCACCAAACTCCACCGTATCCACCGCAAGAGCGCCCAGCGTGTCCACCACCGTCCGAAAATAACCGTCACCAACCCTTAAACTCACATCCGCCACCACCGTATTAGAACGGTAGTTGCGCACCACCACACGCGGCACCAGCACACTACCTGAATCCACAACACCAGAAGGCGCCAGAATCGCCACCACACCGACATCGGTCCTAGGCACAAGGTTAAGATAAAAGGTTATCGCCTCCAGATGGGGCAAATAAGGGGGACGGGAATAGATAAAACTTACCTGATATTGCAGATAGCTCTTACCGTTAAGTTCTCCGGGCAGTTGACCGCCACTGAAAGGAACAGGCAGAAACTGCGTCCAGGTAGAATCGGGCACAGGCGTATTACCACCCCGCACCGATACACCGACCGCTGAACCATACGGTTCCGACGCCCGCCAGGTGCAACTGCCACCGGCAATTACGGAATCGCTCCCGGTATAATAAATAGAAGACAGATAGTAGGCATACTTACCCCGTGTATAGGTATTTCCGATCTCCCGCCACATCCCGTGATGGTCACGGTCAACCGGCAATGCGGTCCAGGTGTTATGGTATGGTCCCCATAATACAAAACTGGTGCTGTCCGGCATCATGTTGTTAATGAATATGTCCTGAAACCCGTCGTAATTGAAGTCGGCAATAAAACCACCCGAGGCGTTAAATTCCAGTTCTCCAATTTCGCTGTAACGAGCGTCGCTGAAATGGGGTGTTGTATCCAGGCGGTTATAATATACCCTGGGACGATAGGCAACCCTCCTTCCCCAATCGCCCCGGAAGAATACTAAATCCATGGTCTTATCATGGTTCCAGAGTGCCACCGCACTACCACCGTAGCACTGACCGGGATGAATCAGTTCCCGATTGTTTACCGAAAACCCGGACTCACCGCCATAGTAGATAAATGCGGTGGTAATGGTATCGTAACCGGTAAAAACCACATCCAGCCAGGCATCGTCATTCAGGTCTGCTACGGTAACACCGTGAGGATTGTTAGAAGACACCGGCAACCAGACAATCCTTGCCGGCACCCGCCCCGCACCCCAGTAGATTATCGGCGCCCGGTTCCGACTCCACAAAGATGCAACAATATCACCATAACCGTTCCGATCAAAATCCGCAACCTCCAGATTATGCCCAACCGAGCCGTTAAGAAATATAGTTGACCGCCGGGTACTATTATAACCGTCAGCATCACCCCAGAATATGTATATCCTGCCATTATCAGAACCAGCAATAATGTCCAGATACGAGTCGCGGTCCAGATCGTATACCGTCACCGCTTCCGACTGCCCGGCGATAACCAGCCAGGTGGTATCGGAACCGGCTGGACCTGAATCTGTTCCCCGGTAGATTGTAATGTGCCCGCTGCGCCAGCCAGAATGAATCAGTTCTGGATAGCCATCAAGATTAAGGTCAGCGATATCAACATTGCCACCACCCGGAATCGGAAACAAGCGGCAGTTTGCTGGATTGTAACCAGTTGCCGAACCAAAATAGACCCGCAGATAAGGTCCAGAATCGTCAGTACAGATCAGTTCAATATAGCCGTCATTATTAAGGTCAAAACGGGGAATAAACTCTACGCCACCGGAATCCCCTTCCAGTTGCGCCCTTCTTGACGCATAAAGGGACGGGTCAAACACACCATCGGCAAAGTCAACCGCACGGGTCTCCTGCCAAATACGAGTAAATTGTAAAGCGGAAATTTCTGCCGGCAGTCCGAGTGTAAACAGGGTAAAAACTAACCCCACTATCCTTCCTTCCACCAAATTAAATTATAACACAGTGAATTCTGATGTCAAACAAAATCCGTGCCCGAAGAAAAAATCTGAATCGGCCCGGGTTTCCCGCCT
>CAKZPX010000112.1 GCA_937139435.1 uncultured bacterium | reverse complement strand
CTGAGTGAAAGGGTGGCTTTAAGCATAACATTAAAAAGTGATGTTGAAGCAGGGGGTCAAAAATGAAAAAGTTCCTTGTGGTCATGGTTATCATGTTTCTTATCAGCGCTCCTGCCCGGGCACAACTGGGCTGGCAGCAACTCGGTCCAGATGGTGCCCGGATAATGGCGATGGTTGGTGTTCCGGGATACCCGGATGAACTGTTCATCGCCTTGGGGAGGTTTCCCACCCTGATCCTGCATACCACCGATGCCGGAACCACCTGGACCACCGAGACCATTCCGGATATCATCACGGCGCTTGCGGTACACCCTGTTAACGTTCGCACCATCTACGCCGCAGGCAAAACCAGCCGGGTCTATAAAAGCACCAACTCCGGTGCTACCTGGCGGGTTACCGCTACAATTCCGGGTAATGTCTGGATCCAGCAACTGCTCATCAATCCAGAAACACCATCCGAACTCTGGGCAGGCGGCGAAATTTACCATCCCGACTCCACCATCATTGCCCTCTACTACAGCAGTGATGCCGGTGTAACCTGGCAGACAAAACCGGTTGCCGCTGCCTCCTCAGCGCTGATTCGGGCTCTAACCATTAAACCGGATGCACCCGGTACCGCCTTACTCGGTGGTACCATGGATAACCGCGCCCGGCTGTTTCTCACCACCAACTATGGCAACTCGTGGCAGAACATCTCCACTGGTATCGCGGGCAACTGTGTGTATGGATGTGCCGTCAACCCGACCCAGGGCAACAACCTGCTCGGTGCCACCGACAGCGGTATCTACTACTCCACCGACTTAGGAGGTTCCTGGACCCGCCGGCTCAACGCCCCGGTGTATTCAGTTGCCTTCACTCCGGAGTCACCTTATTACGCTTATGCCGGTGGAGAAAATCTGGTATATCGCTCCACGAACCAGGGCTGAAACTGGGATACTGACACCACCACCTTCTCGGGCACTGACACCCGTTTTCTTGTCCTCAATCCCCGGGCACCTTTAGAACTTTATGCCGGCAATGCGTTAGGTGTTTTTCACTCCACCAACGGCGGTTACAACTGGGAATATCGTACCGCTAATCTGAAAAACCTCAATGTCATCACCTTTCAACAACTCACCGGCGACACAATCTTTGCCTGCGTTGAAGGTTACGGCGTAATTCGCTCCACCGATGCCGGTGTTACCTGGCAACGCTGGGGAAAAATCTTTCCTGGTTCGGGCTGGGCCAAGGCGATTGCGGTCAACCCGCTCCATCCGGATACAATGGCACTCGTAACCCTTTACCATCCCTCGTGTTACCTTACCATCAACGCTGGTGACTCTTGGGAAACCCACCCCATCGCCAGCCATTTCCAGCCGCTTGGTATTGCGTATCATCCTGATGGACCGGACACAATCTTTGTGTGGGGTGGAAAAAGAGACTCTGTCTCCGGACCGCTAAAATTTGCGGTTATGCGCTCCAATGACCGTGGTCAAACTTGGCAGACAATGCTGCTCCGGGATAAAGGTATCTGCTACGGAATGCTCTTTACTCCGAGTATGGAAACACTTTACACCTATGGCAAATCCGGTTCCAGCCCTGCGCTTCTCCGCTCCACTGACCGGGGCAGAAACTGGACCAACCTCAACTCCGGCATAACCGGAACCCCGATAACCGACCTGAAACCGATGTCCGTCCAACCCGCGGTCTGGTTCTGTGCCACTCCGGCCGGGGTGTTCAAAACTGAAAACCACGGACTCACCTGGGACAATATTGGGCTGCCCGGTGTCACCTGCATCCTGCCTGACACCATCAGCACCAACCGGCTCTGGGCAGGAACCGACACCCAAGGCGTATTCTACACCACCAAAAACGGCATATTCTGGGATCGGGACACACTGGGCATCGCCGGTCGGTCAATCACTTTTATCCATCGCCACCCCGGACAGCGGAATATCGTATATCTTGGTGTGTTCGGACACAGCCTCGCCGGAAAAAATGTCCTGGGCATTGAAGAGACCAGGCAATCGCCGCCAACCGCACCAGAAATCCGCATCCTGCCCAACACCATTATCGGTTCTGCCCGGATCTTTCTGCCACCCGGTGCTGCCAGACTCGCACTCTACGACCCGACAGGCAGGCTTGTCTGTCCTGTCCCGCTGCCCGGAAATTTTTCTGGAGTAATTAACTGGCACCGCCCCCGGGAACTGGGTGCGGGGATCTACCTGCTCACCGCCGAGATTGGTGGACGTGCGTGTGTTCAACGCATCATCCTGTTACCGACTATTCCACAATGAAACGACGACGGCCAACTGGTTTTATCTAATTATTAACTTGCGCGTTAGATACGCTCCGCATTACGACCAGCATCGAAGCAAACCAGAACAACGTAAGCCCGAAGTTGTTACCCAAAAACTGTAATATTAGCCATAGTTGACATTAAGGTTATTTTTGCTTAAGCTATAAAAAGGAGTTTAAACGTGGTCAGAATTCGACTTACACGAATGGGTGCTCGGAATAAACCAGCCTACCGAGTCGTAGCCATTGACTCGCGTCGGGCGCGTGACAGCGAGTATCTCGAAGCGCTCGGTCATTACGACCCGCGGCGTAAAATACTGCGGCTTAACATTGAACGGGTGGACTACTGGCTGTCAAAAGGAGCCCAACCCTCTAACACCGTTGGTAAACTAATAAATCGTTATCGGAAAACGGTCCAGGCTACCGCAGTTACGGAAGAGGGCGGAACAGCGGTTAACCAGGACCAGATTAGCTCTGCAGACACTACAAACTAACCAAGGAGGTAGTATGAACCTAAAGGAACTCATCGAATACATCGCGAAGTCCCTCGTAGACCATCCCGACCGTGTTGAGGTCAAGGAAATCGCCGGAGAAAAGACGCTGATTTACGAACTGCGCGTTGGTCAGGGCGACCTCGGTAAGGTCATCGGCAAAGAGGGTCGCACCGCCAAATCAATCCGGGCGATTATTTCTGCCGCAGCAATGAAACAGGGTAAGCGGGCACAGCTGGAGATTCTGGAGTAACCCGCCCACCCTGTTGTTTTCTTGAGGATAAGAGGACGGTGGTGCCGATGTCGGCACCGGGGGATGCAGTAAAGACACCGGTGAAAGTTCATATCGTTACCATATTCCCGGAGTTCTTTAACGGTCCATTTGACTGTGGACCGACCCGGATTGCCCGGGAAAAAGGACTGCTGGAAATAAACCTGGTTAACCCCCGGGACTTCACCACCGATGCCCACCGCACCGTGGATGACTATCCATTCGGCGGCGGTGCCGGCATGGTGATGAAACCCGAACCGATATTCCTGGCGGTGGAGAGTGTGCGCACACCGGCATCACGGGTGATTCTCCTCTCTCCGCAGGGAGAAAGGTTTAACCAGGATACGGCTCACCGGTTTAAACAACTGCCCCATCTTATCCTTATCTGTGGTCGCTACAAAGGAGTAGACGAACGCGTCCGGACAATGCTGATTGACGAAGAGGTGTCAATCGGCGACTATGTCCTCGCCGGGGGAGAAGCGGCGGCGGTGGTAATCGTTGAAGCCATCGCCCGGCTTCTCCCCGGTGCGGTCGGTGACGAAGATTCGGTTGCCACCGATTCATTTGCCCAGGGACTGCTTGACGCGCCAGTCTATACCCGTCCCCGGGAATTTCGGGGTGCTACCGTCCCCGAGGTACTGTTCTCCGGTAACCATGCTGCGGTCGCAACCTGGCGCCGCCAGCAGGCGCTCCTGGCTACTGCCCGGCGTCGACCCGACCTTCTGCAAAAGGCAACCTTAACACCTTTAGACCGTGAATTTCTACAAAAAACACTGGGAAAGGAGGCGAGTAATGGCTCGCAAAACGAAAAATGAAAAAAAGGTGGAAGCGGTAAAGGAACAACCACCATCAACAGTTGTGGTGCCGGAACCGGGGGATATCGTTGATGTCCACCTGCGCATAAAAGAAGGCGATAAGGAACGCATCCAGATATTTCGGGGCACAGTAATTGCGATCCGCGGACGCGGTGCCGGTAAAACATTCACTGTCCGCCGAGTCAGCCGGGGAATCGGGATTGAACGTATCTTTCCGGTTAACGCCCCGGTTATCGCTAAGATTGACATCCGCCGCAAAAGTAAAGTCCGCCGGGCAAAGCTCTATTACCTTCGGGAAAAGACCGGTCGTGAAGCAACGCTTAAAGAACTTAAGCCCGGTGAACAGTCTCGACCGGAACCTGTGGCGCAGTAACCTCTTCATCTGCGGTGTAGATGAAGTAGGTAGAGGCGCACTTGCTGGACCGGTAGTGGCAGCTGCGGTTATACTACCCCGAGACACCGAAATCCCGGGAGTCTGCGATTCAAAACTCCTCACCCCGAAAAAACGAGAGGAACTGGCGATCAGGATAAAAGAGCGAGCGCTCGCCTGG
>CAKZPX010000111.1 GCA_937139435.1 uncultured bacterium | reverse complement strand
GGTTGACGGCTTTGTCCTGAAATCCCGTTCCCCTTCCTGCGGCACACGCGATGTCAAATCCTATAACGAAGATGGCAACCTCCGTCCTTCTATTCAGCGCCAGGGATTTTTCGCCGCCGCGGTAATAGCACAATTCCCGCTCAAACCGGTGGAGGACGAGGGGCGATTAAAAAATTTCCTTATTCGGGAAGGCTTTCTCACCCGGATATTTGCCCTTGCCCGTCTGCGGGCAATACGCAATCAGCCGAAAATGACACAGCTGGTTGAATTCCACACCGACCACAAACTCCTCCTGATGGCTTACGACCAGGAAGCAATGCGCCGGGCGGGCCGAATTGTCGCCAATCTCCAGCACCGTCCGCTGGAAGAGGTTTTTCTGGAATACGAGATGGTTCTCTCCCGTGCCCTTGCCCGTCCTCCAAAATACACCAGCGCGACAAATGTCCTGCTGCACTCGCTCGGTTATTTCTCACGGCGACTGACCGCTCCGGAAAAAAGCCTTTTCCTTGACACAATAGAAAACTACCGTGCCGGTCGACTGCCGTTAAGTGCGCCGGTAAGCATTATCCGTTCCTGGATTGCCCGATTTAATGAAACCTATCTTGCCCGCCAGGTATTCTTTCAACCCTATCCGATTGAATTAAACGATATCAGCGATTCGGGTAAGGGACGCACACGCTGAAAATTACAACGGTAAAAATTTGACAGCCCGCTCTCGCTTGTTAAAATTCAGCCATTAAAATGGGAAAGTTTCGTGGTGGAATCCATCCCCGCGAGAGCAAAGCGGCAACTGAACATAAGACAATAGAGGTTGTGCCACTACCTCCGCGGGTGTTCATACCGCTTGCCCAGCACACCGGTATGCCCTCACGCCCGGTGGTAAAGGCAGGTGACCGCGTATGCACCGGTACGGTCATCGGTGAACAGGACGGAAAAATCTCGGTTCCAACCCATGCCTCACTTTCCGGCACCGTGGCGGAGGTAAAAGAACTTCCCCACCCCCTTACCGGAAAACTGACCACAACGGTAATCATTGACTCTGATGGGCTGGACACGCTTGCTGATAACATCAAAGAACGTGATATCACCGGACTCACCCCGGAGGAAATCATTACCGCAATCCGTCAGGCAGGTGTGGTAGGACTTGGTGGTGCTGCCTTTCCCACCTTTTTCAAACTCCAGCCCCCCCGGGATAAAAAAATTGACACCCTGATTATCAACGGCTGTGAATGTGAACCATTTCTCACCGCTGACCATCGCCTGATGCTGGAAAATCCGAATGAAATAGTTGACGGCACCCAGATAATCGCCCGGGTTCTGGGAGTAAAAAGGGTTATTATCGCCATTGAAGACAATAAGCCTGATGCCATCACCGCAATACAGGAGGCAACCGCCAGCACCGAAATCACTGTCCGCGCCCTGAAAACAAAGTACCCCCAGGGAGCAGAAAAGCAGTTAATCAAAGCCTGCCTCAATCGCGAGGTGCCATCTGGTGGATTGCCTGCTGATGTTGGCTGTATTGTCCAGAATGTTGGCACCGCAGTTGCGGTTCGGGAAGCGGTGCGGTTTAACCGTCCACTTTATGAACGGGTGGTTACCATTACCGGACCCGGGGTAAAAGAACCCAAAAATCTGCGTGTCCGCATCGGCACACCGGTGCGACATCTGATTGACTTCTGTGGTGGCTATCAGGGAACACCGGGAAAGATCATCATGGGCGGACCGATGATGGGTATCGCCCTGGCAAACGACTCTGTACCAACATTGAAGGGCACATCGGGTATCCTTGTCCTGGAAAAAGAAACCGAGCCCGAGGAACAGGATTGCATCCGCTGTGCCCGCTGTATCCAGGCATGTCCCATGGGGCTGTCACCAACCCGTCTCAACTACCACATCCGTGCCGGCAGATTAACCGCTGCCCGTGAGGAACACCTGTTTGACTGTATTGAGTGTGGCTGTTGCGCCTATGTCTGTCCGGCAAGAATCCGTCTCGTGCACAATTTCAAATATGCCAAGGCAGAACTTATTGCCCAGGGGAAAAGGTAAAATGAGTAACAATAACACACCGGCCCATCCATCCCTTCTGGTTACCGCCTCACCCCACATCCGGTCAGTGGTAGATGTAAACAAACTGATGTGGGCGGTGGTCATCGCCCTTTTACCAGCAATGGGTGGTGCAATCTATTTCTTTGGCATCCGGGCATTAATCCTTCTCTTATTAAGTATTGCCTCGTCCCTGCTCTTTGATGCCCTCGGTCAACTGATTTTCGGTCGCCGGTTAAACATCACCGATGGCAGTGCCGTAATTACCGGCATCCTTCTTGCCCTTAACCTGCCCCCGGGTGTTCCGCTCTGGATACCGGTTATTGGTGCGGCATTTGCAATGATTGTTGTCAAACAGTTCTTTGGCGGGCTGGGACATAACTTTATTAACCCGGCACTGGGCGCCCGGGCATTTCTGGTTGTCTCCTGGCCAAACTATATGACCGCCAGCTGGCTGGCACCGCAGGGAGGCAGTATCTCTGGTCTTCCGGAAGCGGCGTTAAAACTCGGCACCGATGCGATAACCTCTGCCACACCGCTGAACATCCTTAAACAGGGCTCAAAAATCCTTCTCCCCTCATCTGACCCGGAACTGTTCTACAGTTACCTCCAGTCCTGGAATGTGTTAAAAAAACTGCTCTTCGGCAATGTCGGCGGCTGTATTGGCGAAACCTCTGCCCTGCTTTTACTTATCGGGGCAATCTTCTTAATCCTCCTGCGCGTGATTGACTGGCGAATCCCGCTTTCTTACCTTCTGACTGTGGCGCTACTGGTCGTCATCCTTCCCGGCAATAAAGCGGGTATTGTCAACTACACCCTTTTCCATCTGCTCAGTGGTGGACTTATACTCGGCGCCTTCTTCATGGCAACTGACTATGTGACATCACCTTTGACCGGTAAAGGCAGGGTTATTTTCGGCATCGGCTGCGGGGTCCTGACCACCCTGATCCGGCTCTGGGGAGGATATCCAGAAGGTGTCTCCTATTCCATCCTCTTGATGAATGTCGCCACGCCTTTGATTGACCGTCTTACCCCCACCCGGGTGTTTGGCACAAGGAGAGGCAAATGAAGGCAGAACCACTCCGGATAATTTTTTCGCTAACCATTACCTGTCTCATCTCTGCCTTTGCCCTTTCCCAGGTGTATCTCATCACCAAACCAAAAATTGACTATCAACGCCAGGTTGTGGCGCTAAAATCGGCATTTGGTGCGGTTATGCCGGATGCCGACCGGTTTGAACCGGCAACCCCCGACTCCTCGGTCTGGTTTGCCTTCCGGGGAAAGGAACGAATCGGCACCATTATCCGGGTGGCAAAACCGGGTTATGGCGGACCGGTACCGGTAACTGCGGGCATTGACCTTAATGGCAAAATAATCGCTATCCAGGTCGCTGGTTCAGCAGAAGGACTGAAAGAAACGCCCGGACTGGGCGTAAAGGTAACCGAACCGAACTTCTGTAACCAGTTCAAAGGGAAGACCGCTACTGAAGTCAGGCTGAAAAAGGACGGTGGAACA
>CAKZPX010000110.1 GCA_937139435.1 uncultured bacterium | reverse complement strand
AATCCACCAACCCCGTAGGCGGTGAAAACCAGACCATAGTTAATGCCGGAATTTTTTGTCCCATAATAATCGGTGGTCACAGCTGGATAAAGTGCCAGATAGCCACCGAAACTTGAACCCACCAGGGGGATACCGATCCAGAAGATAAAGGGAACGGCAGGAATGAGGAAGTAGCCAAGAATGGCGATGGTGTTGATTAAGAACATCAGAAAAAGGGCGCGTTTTCTTCCAATGCTATCCGACATCCTGCCCCAGAAAATCCGTCCGAGGGCATTGAATATCGCCAGAACGCTTACACCCAGGGCAGCAGTCTCTTTGCTGAACTTCGCCATATCCTGGGCGATGGGAGATGTCTGCCCGATGATCATCAGTCCAGCAGCACAGCCGGCAAAATAGGTGAGCCAGATTAGCCAGAACTGGGCAGTTTTTAACATCTCGCCAGCCGAGAAGTCACTACTACGGGTAGGGGTTCCAGTAGCAGGTTGGGGTGGGTTCCAGCCTGCGGGTTTATAACCAGCCGGAGGATTACGCAGGGTAAGCGCACCGAGAGTAACCAGAATAAGGTAAGCGATACCGAGGTAGCGAAGGGTTGCAAACGCTCCCAGCGCATCAATCATTGCCCGGGCAAGTGGTCCGACAATTAACGCACCAGCACCAAATCCGGCAACCGCCAGACCAGTAATTAAACCTCGTTTGTCTGGAAACCACTTCACACCCGCTGAAATCGGGCAGACATAGGCAAAGCCGATACCAATTCCCGATATAACTCCGTAAGCAATTACCAGAATGCTAATACTGCGGGCAAAACTGGCGATGATCATCCCGGTCGCCAGCAGAATTCCTCCGATAATAGCGATGATTCTTGGACCCAGTTTGTCCTGTAACCTTCCGCCCAACACAGTGGCAAGGGCGAAGAAAATCAATACAAAAGAAAAGGGGAGCGATGCCTGGGTTGAAGTGATGTTCAGGGCAACTTCCAGTGGTTTACGAAATACGCTCCAGGCGTAGATTGCACCCAGAGATAGCTGTATAAGCAATGCGCCAACAACAATCCACCAGCGATTAAATCCGCGCTTTTCCTCCATTTTCTCTCCTCCTTGGTGGTGTTTTAACAGACGTTAGGAGCGCCCGCTATATTTTGTCGGGCGCCCCTGATTTCTGGTTAATCATCTAAGGTGGATATGTCACCCACCGGTTTACCCAGTGCCTCGGCTTTGAGCAGACGGCGCATTATTTTACCCGAGCGGGTCTTGGGCAGTTTGTCCCGGAACTCAATTGACTCTGGTCGGGCGATGGGTCCGATTTCCTGAGCGACCCATTTCTTTAACTCTTCTGCCAGTGCATCACTGGGTTGGAACCCGAGTTTAAGGGTTACATACGCCTTGGGGACATCACCCTTGATTTCGTCAGGAACGCCGATTACCGCTGCCTCAGCAACCGCAGGATGGGCAACGAGCGCAGATTCAATCTCCGCTGTGCCCAGCCGATGACCGGCAACATTCAGCACCTCATCGGCGCGTCCCCGGAACCAGAAGTAGCCATCGTTATCCCGGGTACAGGAGTCACCGGTGAGGTATTTGCCCGGAAAGCGAGACCAATAGGACTGGACATACCGGTCCGGGTCTTTGTAAAGTGTACGCAGCATGGAGGGCCAGGGCCGGAGAAGGACCGCAAAGCCGTTTTCGTTGGGTTTTACCGGATTACCTTCATGGTCAACAACACCGGCAGAGTATCCAGGCAGAGGTCGGGTAGCAGAACCAGGTTTTAATGGTGTGATTGGCAGCGGTGAGATGACAAATGCGCCGGTTTCAGTCTGCCACCAGGTGTCCATAATCGGCAGTTGGTCACGACCGATGTTTTTGCGATACCAGCGCCATGCCTCAGGGTTGATTGGCTCGCCCACCGAACCGAGGAGGCGCAGTGAGGAAAGATTGTGTTTTGCCGGATACTCCTCGCCAAAGCGCATAAACATCCGGATTGCGGTAGGAGATGTATAGAGAATGGTTGCCTTTTCTTTTTCAATAATTGACCACCAGCGGTCAGGGGCAGGATAGTCTGGGGCACCTTCATAGAGGATTGATGTTGCACCAAGCATCAATGGTGCATAGACAATATAGGAGTGACCGGTGACCCACCCGATGTCAGCAGCGCACCAGTAGATATCGTTTGGTTTGATGTCAAATACGAATTTGAGAGTGGTGTAGGTTCCTACCGCATAGCCACCGTGGACATGGACAACACCTTTTGGTTTGCCGGTGGTTCCAGAGGTGTAAAGGATGTAAAGGAGGTCTTCAGAGTCCAGTTGCTCGGTCGGGCACTCGTCAGATTCCCGGGATACTATTTCGTGCCACCAGAGGTCGCGTCCGGGTTTCATTTCTACTGCATTGCCGGCACGTTTGAATACGATGCAGTGCTTAATTGTTGGGCATTCTGTCAGTGCCGGTTCAGCGTTTGCTTTCAGGGTAACCAGTTTGCCCCGGCGGTAGGCACCGTCAGCGGTAATCAGAATTTTAGCTTCCGCATCCTGGATCCGGTCACGCAGTGATGCAGCCGAGAATCCAGAAAATACCACCGAGTGAATGGCACCGATCTTGGCGCAGGCAAGCATCGCCACCGGTAACTGAGGAATCATGGGCAGGAAGATTGTTACCCGATCGCCCTTTTTGACACCCAGTTTTTTCAGGGCGTTTGCCATTTTATTGACTTCACGATAGAGCTGAGCATATGTCCATTTCTCTACTTCTCCGGGTTCCGAGTGGTATATATAGGCGACCTTGTCCTTTACCTCGGTTTTCATATGGCGATCAAGACAGTTATGGGCAATGTTGAATTTGCCACCGATAAACCATTTGTAGAATGGTGCGTTGGATTCGTCCAGAACCTTATCCCAGAGTTTGAACCACTCCAGTTCCTTGGCTACCTCAGCCCAGTACCACTCCAGGTTCTGGGCACGCTCCAGGAGCTGGTCAAGGTTGGCGATGCCATGTCTTTTCATAAATGCCATAATGTTGGAGTGTTCAACTAACTCCTTCGGCGGTTCGTAGAATTTGGGTTCATCTGCCATTTTGTTTGCCTCCTTTAGGTTTTATATTCATTATTTTAAAAAATCCGATAATCTCGGAGGAATCAGTATATTCACTTAATGGAAAGTGTCAAGCGAAGTCAGCGGTTAATTTTTCCATAATGGAGAAAAAGTATGTTAATCAATAGAATGATATTGATGGGTATGCCTGCGGCATTGGATATAGTATTTAAACGTTACTTGTTACTACAGCATCAACAGTAATGGTCAGTTTTTATAATCAATGCCTGTTTAGGTTAAGATTTATATTTACAAGTAATTATGTTCCCTGTAAGTTGTTCAAATGGGATAACATGTAATTTAACACTAAACTTATTCTCCGATTCAATTTTCTGATGAAGGTACACTCTACTTTTATCTGCTTTCTATTTCTGTATCCTTATTGCGATACCCAGGTCAACCATTATTATTTTCCCAATATTGCCTCCGTATCTAACACTGGTTTTTGTGGAGTTTTCAGTAGAGATTTTACCCATTTTTAACGCCCATCCCCGATATAAGTGGAGCAACAGAAAGCAAAGAGTGATAAAAAGAGAGTATCATCGGTTTAGCCTGGATGAGTCAGGTTTCGCTAACAGGAGATAAGATTGTAGAGTTGACAAATAGAATAGTTTTTGTAAAAATAAAAAGGCAAGTTAAAATGGAGGTGCATCATGCCTGTTTACGAGTTCAGTTGCGATGATTGCGGTAAGAAATTTGATATTGTGGCGACGCTGGCGGAAAAGGAGGCGGGTTTGCATCCCCTCTGTCCGTATTGTGGGTCCATGAAGATACATCAGGTTTTCGGTCGGTTTACAGTGATGGGGTCATCTAAAACTGATATGGATTTTGATGAAAGTGACTTTGGTGGCGAGGATTACGGTGAAGACCTGGGGGGTGACTTTGATGAACTCGGCGATGAGAATTCAGAACTGGAGGAGGATAGCGGGGAGGATATTGAGGGGTCAGATTTAGAAGATTAAGGAGGCGATATGTTCTGGTATGATTGGATGTCTTTAGGAATAGTTTTAGGAGTGGCGATAATTCAGACCATCAGAACAAGTAAGGCGGGTGGTATGGGGTTAACTCTTTTTGAACTGGGTGGGTTGATTATTGCGGGTGTGGGTGCGACAAATCTTTCACCCGGTATTGCCA
>CAKZPX010000109.1 GCA_937139435.1 uncultured bacterium | reverse complement strand
TCTGACGAAAGAAGAACGAACTCTGAAAAGCGGAGGTGGTGTAACTTCCTTCTGCTGCCAGGGCATAGTCCAGACTGTCACCAAATTGGCTGCCAGCAAGAAAGACGCGCGTGGCCAGGTTATCCTGCCGCAGGATGCCGTCAAGGGCACAGCCGTGATTGGAAAAACTCACATTGTCCTTACCGGCATAGAGCAGGGCGAGTTCGGAGTTTTTGAAAATAGTCTGCCGGGCAGAGAAAACAGAATAGAGGCTTGTGGATTCGTTCTCGCAACGTCCGGTAACCGCCAGGAGTCCGCCTATCTGACCCCGGGGCAGACGGTCGGTGTATTTTAGCCCGCCCCAGATCGGTACCACAGTGCCGGTTGGTAGTGGTTTGCCAATCCGGCGGGAGTAGAACATTTTAATCGGTTGGACACTACCGCCAAAGGTCTCCATTGCCTCGGTAAAGAAAGGGCGGCGTTCTCTGAGCCAGAGTTCGTAACGGGACAGGTTAACCTCATAAGGGTCGGCTTCAATCTGGGCAAAATCAGGAAAGGTGGTAAATTGCAGGTTGGCGCTTGAGGAAGGATAATAGGCGGCGTCAAAACCGGCGGCAATGTTAAATCTGTCAGTCCAGGGTGCGGTCCCGGAGTGGAGTTTTTCCTGTCTGGTTAGCCCTACCGGATACAGTTCCAGGTGCCATCCGGGTCGTCCTGGTTTAATGCCCTGAACTTTGCCCATTCGGGAGACCTTGAAGCCGGTTATTTCCTGCCGGTTCCAGAAGGAGCGTTCGGTCTTTGCCTGGCAGGAGCGGGCAAAGTCTATTCCCCACTCCTCAATCCCTGGTTTGTAGCGAAGGGAGCGGAAAGGAATGGAGATTTCTATCCCGAATCCCCAGGGGTGACGTTTCACCTCTGACCGCCAGACTCCGTTCCAGTTTTCCATACCAGCACCGTCATCGGTCAGGCGATAGGTGCTCTCTACACCATTGAATCCGACGTAGAAGACGTAACAGGTGGTGTGGTCGTTAAAGGTGTCAATAAACAAACGCACGCCGTCACTGGCAGCGTTTAAACGGTCACTGACACTGGTCATATCCTGCACCACACAGCGAAAGGCGACAAAAAGGAAGTCCTGATTGTAAAGCAGATAGACAGTGGTGGGGTCGGTTGCCGGACTGCCCGCATTCGGGCTCTGCTGGACAAAGCCGCAGGCAGAGTCAGCGCTTTGCCATAAGTCCTCTATATTGCCGTCAATTTTTGGTGCCACCGGTGTCCAGCGGGCCTGGATGGTTCTTTCATCGGGGGTTGCCCAGCCGAGATTAAGCAGGAGCGCGATTAATGCCATGACTGATGCTGGCATCACTTCTGCGCGTCGGGCGCGGGGCATCCGCGGTTTCCTTTATTTAACCTGCTATTTAAGCCTGATTTTCTACCGGTACAGGCAATTCATTAATTGTCTCGATACTGGCGAACCGGTCGCGGAGCAGTGTTGCTACCACCCGACCCTGCATCTTTCTACCGATGAACGGTGTGTTATGGCTGCGAGAAAGGATATTGTCTTCGGTAAGCACCCATTTAATTGCTGGGTCAAAGACAACCAGGTTCGCTTCGGCGCCGAGCGTAATTGCTGGCGGCTGGATACCCAGGACCATTGCCGGAGCAACGGTGAATTTCGCCACCAGTTCCGGCAGGGTGAGTACCTTTTTTAACACCAGTTGTTCGTAACTGATGCTGAATGCGGTCTCAAACCCGATAATTCCACTGGCAGCAGATTCAAACTCCTTTTCCTTTTCTTCTCTGGTATGAGGTGCATGGTCGGTACTGATGGCGTCAATGGTGCCGTCAGCCAGCGCTTTAAGGAGCGCCCGCCGGTCAGACTCTTCCCGCAGAGGCGGGTTGACCTTATAATTGG
>CAKZPX010000108.1 GCA_937139435.1 uncultured bacterium | reverse complement strand
GCGATTCTGCCGGTGTCCGGTGGTGACAACTCGGATACTAGTGTTAACCAGCGCCTGGTGGAACGGGCAGAGATACAACTGATGAAGATTCTCACCATTTCTGTTGTTGACCGGAGCACAGTGGCGGCGATTCTTAAAGAACAGGAGTTTTCCTATTCCGGAATGGTTGACCCGCAGACCGCAGCAAGACTGGGAAAACTGATGGGCGCATCCGCGGTAATGACCATCCGCATCAGTCAGGTGAAGCACGACCCGTTCTTCTCGGATTCACCCGACCAGCGCGATGCCAGCCTGACCGTGCGCATCATCAATGTTGAAACCGGTGAACTGCTCTATTCTGCCCAGGGTGAAGGCGCCAGTTTTTCTGGCGCAGAAGAGGCGCTGACCGGAGCGCTGGATGTCGCCCTTTTACCGCTTTTAACACATGGAGGTGTAAAGTGAAAAGCCAGCACCGGCACTGCTGTTCAATAATATTGACAGCAACGCTGGTCGCACTGTTAATCGGCTGTGCCCTCCCCAGCGCAACTGTCCAGCAGACCGGGTCGGTTACCACACCGAAACAGGCACCGGTCAGCGGTCCGATTGAAATGCCCCGGATACCAGAAGAGGGATTTACCACACCGGTACCGGTAGAAGAGATTGTTAAGCCCGATGAGATTAGCGAACCGGTTCCGGGTGGCGTGATTGACTGGGGTGTTGGTGTTGTCCGGGCAAGGGGTTCTGGTGTTATTGACCCGGGAGACCCGAAGCCGACACGGGCAAGGTTGATGGCAGAACGGGCAGCGGTGGTTGTTGCCCAGCGTAACCTCCTGGAAATCATCAAGGGTGTGCGGGTTGACTCGGACACCAGGGTGGAAAACTTTTTTACTCGTTATGATGTCATCTACTCCCATGTTGAGGGCATCGTTAAGGGAGCCCGGCAGGTGGGTCCGGCAAAGTTTGACTCCCTTACCGGTGTGGTGGAGGTGGAACTGGAGGTCAATCTGACCGGACCGCAGAGTGTTGCCGATGCCCTGACACCGGCATTAACCCCGTCTACTGGCACACAACCACCGGCAACCGCCTCAGCAGCGGTAAAGGAGTTCTTCCGCCAGTATTCCGGACTGGTGCTGGATGCGGGCAACACCGGTCTCAAACCAGCGCTGTTTCCAAAAATCTATGATGAAGCGGGTAATCTGCTGCTGGACACCCGGGAGTTCTACCAGTATACCGGCAGCACCGGACAGAAGGTTCTGCATTACATCAACCGTCTGGATGAAATCATTGCCCGTCCGGAATTTGCCCGGCAGCCCCTGGTGCTGAAAATAAAACAGGTGCGGGGAAAACTGGGTGCGGACATCGTTTTAAGTAAACAGGATGCGGACCGGTTGAAATGGTTAAAAGATGGCGCCCGATTCCTTTTTGATGCCGGACGCTTCCTTGTTAAACTTTTGTTATAACCACTATGAAAATCAGCAAAATTCTCTTTTGCCTGGTAATCAGCACCGCCGGGTTCCTGGCTAACTGCTATTACCCCGCCTATACACCACCAGCCGCAAATACCACCACTACCACCACAAGCGAGGTTGTCCTTACCGGTGGTGAGGGTAGCGAGGTCATCGCTGAAGGTGTGGCAGCGATCACCACCAGCGCTGACATCGCGCGCGACCAGGCGCTCAAGGACGCCCTGCGCAAGGCGGTGGAACAGGGGGTGGGCAGTTTCATCAATTCTGAAACCCGGGTGGAAAACTTCCAGCTGCTATCTGACCGGATCTACTCCCAGGCGACCGGCTATGTTTCATCTTACCGGATAGTCAGCGAGTCCCGGGAAACTGACCTCTACCGGGTGATTATCCGGGCAAAGGTGAAGATGGAGAAAATTGAAAATGACCTGCAGGCGATTGGCATTCTCGTTACCGAGCAGGGACGACCAAGGATAATGGTGGTGGTGCGCAGGGTCGCCAGTACCAGCCAGATTGCCATAACCGAACAAACCCTTGAACCAGAAATGATTGAAACCATGCTCTCGGCTGCGTTTAGCGAAAAGGGCTTTCCGGTTGTTGACCGTGCCACATTAGAAAAGATTCTTAACAGCGAACGGCTGAAAAGAATTCTGGAAGGTGATGAGCGAACCGCTATCCTGCTCGGACTGGAATCCGGGGCAGAGATCGGGGTATTCGGCACGATGCAGGAGGCGACCGAGCGCAAAACCGTTCCCTACGCTTCGCAGGAAAAGGAGTTTTATCGGGTAGACCTGAACGTGCGGGCGGTCAATCTCAAAACCGGAGAGATAATCGGTGCCACCGCCTTAACCGCAGCGGTGCCATTCAGTCCGACCGAGGCACGGCGTCAGGCAGCAGACTCCACCAGCCGGGTGCTCATCTCCCGCATCCTCACCCGCTGGCAGCGCCGGCAGAACCTCACCCAGATCTATGCGACAGAAGCAGACCACGAAAAGATTGAACGGTTAAAATCCGAGATTATGGCAAAGGTGCGTGGGGTGCAGGCGGTCATCACCCGACAGTTTATCGGCACAACCGCAGTGATTGAGATTGTGTCCGAGACCGCCACACCGGAAATCATCCAGGAATTGACCGGCAGAAACCTTGCCATCCCGTTTCAGATTCAGGGTTATTTTGGCAACCGCATTGATATAAAATTTATCACCGAGGAGAGATAAAAAGGAGGCAATATGAAGAAAAAACTCCTGCCTTTTGTTGTTATCATAATGCTGTTAACCACACCTGTTCTATCAGCAGAAGGGGATACATTAAAACCTGCTGCCCTTTTTGTCCATCCTGATGCTGCTGGTAAACTGCCCTTGATTGGCACGGTGGCGATAACAATCAGCGGTGTTGACCGCACCAGCGCCCGGCTGATTGAGGACGCCATCGCCATCGCGCTGCTTGCTGATAGCATCACCGTACTCTATCCCGGGCAGAAAGACCTTAACCGGGAACGTCCGGTGCCACCTGACCCGGTAGCGTGGGCAAAGAAACTTGGTGCCAATACCTTAATCACCGGCACCCTTGTTGCCCGCTGCGGTCATTGCGCCCGGGGTAAAAGTGGTTGCCGGGATGAAAGGGTGCGGGCGGTATCTTTTTATCTTGTGGATGTACCCCAGGATAAGATACTTCTCTGGGCACTCTATGAACCATCGGAAAACACTCCGCCCAGCGGGGTGGTTAATAACTTTGTCCGGATAATGAAGGAAAGTTTAACAGAGAAGGAGGAAAAATGAGAAAACTTTTTGCCCTGACATTAATACTCCTTACCGCCTGTTCTACTTCCCATTATGTCCGACCAGATGAGGTTACCGAATGGGATTACACCTACTCGGACACCGATATGAAACTGCTGGCAGAAAAGATGGTCATGTCGCTGGCGGAGCTAAAACTGCCAGCAAAGTCAAACACCGCAAAACCGGTTCTGGCGTTTCTCACTATCGGCAACCGCACCTCCCAGCACATTGACACCGAGGGGATTGCGGAAAAGATAATGGTGGCGCTGGTGAAACTGGGTAAATTCCGCATCGTTGACCGGGAACTTTTAAAACAGCAGGCAAAAGAGATCGCCCTGCAGGAGACCCAGCGGATTGATGTTGATGGCGCAGTAAAACTGGGCAGTCTGATCGGTGCCGACTACTTCCTTACCGGCGACATAATGAGCATTGAGAAGACCAGGGGGGCGACCACCCTCGCCTATTACAAGTTAACAATGCGCCTGGTTAACGTCCGCACATCCGAGATCGTCTGGGCCGAGGAACAGGAGTTAAAAAAGAAGAGCAGCAAAGCCTGGTACGAATAGCCCGGTAAAAGATGGAACGACGGTATCGTTCCGCACCTATCCTCCTGTTTCTTCTGACAATTCTTAATTGCCTGCCCAGCCCCACCACCGTCCAGCCAGCAAAACCCCGCTACTTCTCTAACCTTGCCTATGAACCGGCTATCGCCCGGTATAAAACAACGGTGGCAGAGAAGTTCAAGGAAAAAGACCTGTCCTATATCCTTTCGCTTCTGAGTTATGGTATAACATCGCTCTACGGTGGCAATGTCACCGAGGCAAAAAAGGCGTTCCTTGCCGCCTACCGGGTGGATGCTGGTGACCGTCCTGAGGCGGCAAAAATTTACGACTGGCTGGTGGTTGATTCCCGAGCCGTGTACAAACTGAAAAAACGGGAGCGGGAACTGCTGCACCTTTATCTTGGGCTCTGCTACCTTTTTGAGGACAATCTGCCTGAGGCGCTGGTGGAGTTCAAGAAACTGCGCCAGTTTGACCAGGACGCCTCAAAACTGCCGGTGGTCAACTTCTATATGGGGTTTGTTTTTGAAAAACAGGAAAAGCTTGATGATGCCCTGATTGAGTATCGCGGTCTGAAGGAAATGAAGAACAGTTACTTTGCGGAACTGGGTGCAAAACTGATGGATCGAATCGCACTCCACCGTGACAGCGGTGTGGTGCCAGCAGGGGATTCGGTGGATTTAATTGTCCATATTGACCATCAAACCGCCACCGCCCTGGGCAGAGCCGAAGTCTACCTGAACAACGAACAGCCTGCTGCCTTCCTGCCGGAAAAGGGTGACAGTTTTAACGTCCGTTTGACCGCTGCTGAGGCGAACCGCAAGACAATGCAGGAGGTAGCGGCAAAGGCGGCACGACTGGGGTTGAGGCTGTTGAGCGAACAGCTCCTGGAAAGGGTAATGCCGGGTAAGGGCGGGGACATCGCCGAGGATGTTGCTGACCTTACGCTGGGTAAAGAAGAGGAAAATAAAGACATCCGTGCCTGGGGTTATGCGCCACTGAACATCACCGTCGCCCGGTTAAAGATTCCCCGCAATACCAAGACGGTGCGGCTGGTGTTTTACAATCAGGCTGGAGCGATGACCGGCTTCTGTGACTATCCGCTTTATGGCGAAAACGGCCGGGCAAAATTTGCCGTCGGCACATTCTTTGTCATCGCCGGTCTGGCAGAAGAGTTTTATGTTTATCAGTAGTTAAAGAAAGGAGGTTAAAATGAACCGTTTGCCAGTTTATCTTCTCATCCTGATAATGTTACTTGCCTGTTCCAGTACCATCAATTCCCTCTGGATTAACCGGGAAACCGATACCCGGCGCTGGGTGGTAAACAACCCGTTGCTTGCCAGTGATATTCGGGTGCTGGATGTAAAAGAGGAGGAGTCCGACGGTGCCCTGATTGTCAATGTCCTGTTAAAAAATGGCTGGCGTATGCCCATCGGTGGCAAGGTGAAGATGCTTTTTTATGATAAAAACGGCGTCCAGATTGACGACCCCTGGGGCTGGCATCAGATTATGCTGGAGTCCAATCAGGAACAGTGGGTAAAATTTATTGCGCCGAAACCCGCTGCCGAGATCTCCAGAATGAAGCTGATGATTCGGGGCATCAACCGCTACTCCTCGTCCGGGTAAACCAGAGATGAGATGGCGACCAGCGAATTAATCGCTTAACCGGTCTATTATAAAATAGAGTCCGCTCCCGGGTGTTTATTAACGCCGCGGCTGTGCCTGCGGTTGCGATAACAATGCTTAACATTTTTATTGGCAATTAGTTATAATAAACTCCCCTGTCAAAAATAATAAATACCGGGCAGGCTGGGGGGTAGTCCCCGGGGTTGTCCCGGGGATAACCGCCAATCGCTCACCCTGCATAACTCGGGAATAACCCCGGAACCTTCTTCCATCCGCTACCCGGTTGCTGACACTGTTTATCAAACCGATGATAACCCGGAATTTCTGTCAGAACATAGCCCGCAGCAGTTTACCGCTACCAGTATCATGGTCGGTCGGCAGTGTGCCTGGCTTGACTTTTGCCTGTGATGATTAAGAATATCATCTGTGGACCGATTCCTGATTCGTGGCGGGACACCGCTAAAAGGCACCGTGACCACTGCCCGGGCAAAAAATGCTGTCCTGCCCCTGCTTGCCGCCTGTCTTCTGACCGAAGACACCTGCATAATTGAGGATGTCCCGCTGCTGGAGGATGTCAGCACCATGCTTAAACTATTAAAAACCATCGGCGCCCGGGTAGAACAAAACAATAGAACGGTAAAGATTACCGCCCGGGGAAAATTAAACCGGGAGGCGCCTTATGACATTGTGCGCCGGATGCGGGCAAGTTACTATGTCCTTGGTCCGCTCCTGGCACGATTTGGTAACTGCCGGGTGTCCCTGCCTGGTGGCTGTGCGATTGGACCACGACCGGTTGACCTCCATATCAAGGGCATAACCGCACTGGGCGCCCGGGTCACAGTGGCGCGGGGCTATATCCATGCCCGGGCAAAGTCCCTGCACGGCGGAACGGTAATGCTTGAAGGCTACAAGGGACCAAGTGTCGGCGCAACCATCAACACCATGATGGCGGCAACACTTGCCCGGGGCGAAACGGTGATTGAAGGCGCTGCCTGTGAGCCCGAGGTGGTTGATACCGCCCGTTTTCTCAGCGCGATGGGCGCCTCTATCAAGGGTGCTGGCACACCGGAAATCCACATCTCGGGGGGAAAGGAACTTGCCGGTGCCCGGCACCTGCCGATCCCTGACCGCATTGAGGCGGGCACATTTGCGGTTGCCGCCGCCATCACCCGGGGCGAGGTGGAAATAACCAACTGCTGTCCCGAGCATCTCACCGCCGTCATCACCAAATTGCGGGAACTGGGCGCTGAGGTGGAAACATCCGCTGACCGCCTGTGTGTCCGGACGAACTCCCGCCCCGGTCCGATTAACATCTCCACCGCTCCCTATCCCGGATTTCCCACTGACCTGCAGGCACAGTTCACCGCCCTGCTTGCTCTTGCCCGGGGCACCAGCACAGTTACCGAAAACATCTTTGAGTCCCGTTTTCTCCACGCCCTGGAATTGAACCGGATGGGCGCCTCCATTGACATCAACGGCAATATGGCGATCATCCACGGCGTGGAACGATTGACCGGCGCCCAGGTAATGGCATCAGACCTGCGCGCCTCCGCTGCCCTGGTTCTTGCCGGTCTTGCTGCCCGGGGTCAGACCGAAATCCTGCGCATCTATCACCTTGACCGTGGTTATGAGCAACTGGAGAAAAAGGTCAACCAGCTCGGTGGCAAAATCAAGCGCATCCACGTCAGCTGAACCTGTTCCTAAAATACCGGTTCAGGTGCGGGATATTGTCATCGGTGCCGGCGCACCGGTGCGTGCACAGTCACGGACCCAAGCCCGACCCGATGCTGTCCGGGCACCCGTGCGCCAGATCCGCCGGCTGGCTGGTGCCGGCTGTGAACTGGTGCGGATTGCGGTGCCCGACCAGAACGCCGCCTCGGCCCTGCCCGCGATTCGCCAGCGCACCAACCTGCCGCTGGTTGCGGACATCCATTTTGACCATCGTCTGGCACTCGCCGCAATCAAAGCCGGCTTTGACAAGATCCGCATCAACCCGGGTAATATCGGTAGCAAAGAAAAGGTTGGGGAGATAATCCGGGCAGCAAAGGATGCCGGTGTTGCAATCCGGATTGGCGTCAATTCCGGTTCAATCCCGAAAGACATCCTTGCCCGCTACCGCCACCCCTCACCACCGGCGCTGCTGGCAGCGATCGCCCGGGCACTGGAGGTTTTTGAAAAACTGGACTTCCATAATATCGTCCTCTCGGCCAAGACCACCAGTGTCCGAGACTTGATCACCGTCAACGAGATGCTCGCCCGCACCTACCCCTATCCTGTTCATCTTGGGCTGACGGAAAGCGGTTCACCATTTGTCGGTGGTATCCGTTCTGCTGCTGCGCTGGCACCGCTCCTTTTGCAGGGCATCGGTGACACCATCCGCATCTCCTTAACCGGTGACCCGGTGCTGGAGGTTATCGCGGGCTATGAACTGCTTGCCGCTCTCGGACTGCGCCAGTCCCGACCCCTGGTCTACTCCTGTCCGGGTTGCGGACGGACCCGGGTAAATATCAACCGGCTTGCCCGGGCAGTGGAAAAAGGGCTGAAGGGGATAAAGGCGCCGATCAAGGTGGCGGTGATGGGCTGTGTTGTGAATGGACCGGGTGAGGCACAGGAGGCGGACTTTGGCATCGCCTGCGGTCAGGGACGGGGTGCGCTATTTGTCAAGGGTAAGGTGCTCCGTTCCTATCCTGAAGACCAGCTGGTTGCTGCCTTGCTCAAAGAGATAACAAGGCGGTTATGAATAAGCGCTATCCGCTACCGCACATCAGGCAACGCCTGCTCATCCTGGTCGGTCTCCTTTTCTTTTACCCTTACCAGTCCGGCAGCGCCTGCACCATCGGCGCCTTCACTGCGGCGGTAATGAGCGAGGGACGGGCGGTTCTCTGGAAAAACCGTGATGTCAATAACCCGGACCAGGCGATGAAGTTCCTGCGCGGAAAGAGGTTCGCCTATATCACCAATGTGTATGCCGGAGAGACCGAGAACGCCTGGGCCGGGATAAACGAGGCGGGGTTCGCAATCATGAACTCCAACTCCTACAACCTCTCCGGTTATTCTGACGGTGCTGACGATGGCAACATCATGGCACTGGCACTGGGCACCTGCGCCACTGTTGACGATTTTGCCCGGCTCCTGGACTCTTTTAACATTGTCGGCAGGGAGACCCCGGCTAATTATGGCGTGTTTGACAACCTGGGCAATGTGGCGATATTTGAAGCCAGCCACACCTACTACACTCGCTGCGATGTCCGGGCAGATTCCCTTGGTTTCCTTCTGCGGGCAAACTACTCCATGTCCGGCGGACCGAGCCGGCTCCTGGGAAAAAACCGCTACCAGCGGGCAATGGCGCTGTGCCTGCCGGCAAAAAGAGAAAACCGACTCTCAATTGAGTTTCTTATCCAGACCCTTGCCCGCGACCTGGGACAGGTTGACTTTGACCCTTACCCGTTGCCCTTCACCAGAACACTGCCGCCCCTGCCTCGTGGTTATCTGCCCACCGATACCACCATCTCCCGGGCAACAACCCGCTCAGTGGAAATAATAGTCGCCCCGGCACCCGGTGCCAGCCCGGCAAGCGGCATGATCTGGGTGTTATTAGGAGAACCGATCGCCAGCCTGCCCGTTCCCCTCTGGCTGAGCGCCGAAACTGTGCCCGGGGCGATGGATGGAAAAATTACCGCCCCGCTCTGCGATGAGGCGCAAAAACTCACCCGCTACCTTTACTCTGACCCCAATTTTCCTAAAGCGGTTAACACCTTCCGGCTCGCCCGCTGGCTGGAACACATCGCACCGGTAGAATCAACCATCTTCGCTACCGTCCGGGAAAAAGAGGCACAATGGGGTCTATCTGGTCCACCACCCGAATCGGCCCGGGCTTTAACCGAATCCATCTGTCAGCTGGTCCTGAACACCTATCAGGAATTCTGGAAAAATATTGACCTGGAGATGTTGCCGCTCGCTTTAAAAAGTATCGTTCTACCATCTCCCGGCACCGCCGGGCGGTTGCCGGCACCGGGATTTACCCTCTACGACCCGCTGGGCAGAAGGGTAACGCATAAACCAAAATCTGCCGGCATATTCTTTCTCTACAATGGCAGGACCCGGCAACGGCTGGTAGTCCTGAAAACAATTTAACCATTTACCAGCGACGGTTGTTTTCTCTAACCGCAGTTAAACAGCGGTGCCGGCGAGTGCGGCACCAAACGCCGCACCGAGTAACGGAAACTGTGCCCGGCTCACCTCAACGCCCAGCGCCCTTTTCAGCGCCACCAGCATACCCTCGTTCAGCGCGGTGCCACCGGTAAAAACCACATCCGGAATAACTGTTAACCGCCTGGCCATATTGACAACCCGTGTTGCCAGCGCCTGATGCAACCCGGCAATTATATCCTCCTGGCGCACATCTGCCGCCACCAGAGAAAGTATCTCTGATTCTGCCATCACTACACAAAGGCTGGAGAGTAATACTGGCTGCTGGGAACACTGGCTCAACTCTCCGAACTTTTCAATCGGAACACCCAGCGCCCGGGCGATGAACTCTAAAAAACTGCCGGTGCCAGCCGCACACCGGTCGTTCATCACAAACTCCTGAACCGCACCGGCCGGTGTCAGCAAAATCACCTTGGAATCCTGCCCGCCGATATCAATAATCGTCCGGCAGCCAGGATGCCACCTCCGGATACCGGTAGCGGTGGCGGTGATCTCGGTAACGGTGCGGTGGGCAAAACCAGCGCTCTGCCGGGCATAGCCGGTAGCAACAATCATCCCCAGGTCACCGGCACCCAAACCAGCACCAGCACAGCACTCCTGAAAAACCTTTTCTGCCTGCTCCCTGGGCTTCATTCCGGTAGGCGCCACCCTGGTTGCAACCATCTCATCCCGCTCGCTGTCGTAAATCACCACCTTGGTGTTCACCGAACCAACATCAATCCCGGCACTGAGCATAATCCCTGAACCTCCTTTCTATTCCCTTTGCCGCAAAATCGGAAACTGATAACCGCTCGCCTCCCGGGCACCAGCAACAAATGCCCGCAGGTTCGCAACCGGCGTTGCCAGCGGCACCTCGCACCCGGTTGCCGCCACATAACCCCTGGGACAGTTTTTTCCCTGCTTAACCATCGCCACCACCCGTTCATAAATATCTTCCGGATTGCTTAACCACAAATCAGAGGTATGGAAATTGCCAATCACCCGCACCTCCTGACCAATAGTTTTGATGACCATGCCCAGGTCAACCAGGTCAACGCTAACCAGGTCAGCACCAGTTTCTGGTAACAGCGTCACTATCCCGCTGGTGTCGCCACAGATATGCAAAACCACATCCAGGTCATAGCGATGGAGAAATTTAATTATCTCCCTTTCTCCAGGCAGGGCAAACTCCCGATACTGCTCCGGGCTCAGCACACTGCCCGATGCCAGCGGGTCAACGATAATCGGTAGCGCGCCCGCACGGATTAAAAGCCGGCAGAACTCCTGCACCGCCCGGGTGCTATAGTCCAGAAGCACCTTAACCATCTCCGGTTTCTCCAGTAACCCGAGGAGAAAACTCTCCGGTTCCACCAGTTGCTGGGCAGTGGTAAATGGTGCTGGCACATAGGCAAGCACCGGCACAATATCAGCACACGCCTCCCAGGCGTAATTGATGGCATCCAGATAAACTTTAACCCGACCACCCAGTTTTATCTCTGCACCGCACTCCGGCACCGCACGCTCCAGTTCTGTCCAGCGCGGGGAGGAGAGCACCGGCAGGTCGTCCTCGGGATAAACAAACTCTGAACCGAGCGCCTCAGCAACTATACCCACCTCAGAAAAGATGGAGATAAAATCGGTCTGGTAAAATTCCCTTGCCTGCAACTGGCATCGCGCCAGCACTTCACCATTGGTGTAATAGTCACGCAGGCGAACACCGGTGACCACCGCCGCATGACTGGTGAGCAGGGGGAAGATTGGTACACGGTCCTGCACCTCATCAATTACTAACAGCCCGAACCGTTCCCGGGGAGTTAAAAGTTCGCTCACCTTCTGCTCCTTAAAAGCTCTAAAAAGGCGTCAATACGGGTCCGGGTCTGACGGTCAATTGCCTTGTTCGGCGGTGCCACATCAAACTCCAGCACCGGTATTGAAAGCCGACTCTTAATATAGTCGGCGATAAGTCTTGACTCCATCGCACAGTGCGAACCCCCTAACAATCCAGAAACAACCACCCCTTCTGCTTCCCGTTCCACCGCCTCTCTTAAAAATCCCGCCAACCGGGAACGGGAACTGCCGATCAGCGAAGCGGCGAGCAGGGAACGGGCAATCGCCCGCAACGGCGGAAGGGTCTCTTCAATCAACACCAGCGCCTGGTTAATAACATACTCGGTGCTGACCAGCCGAGCACCACGGTCCTCCACATAGGTGAGAAGCAAAGGGTCGGCAGGGGGCGTAATCCAGCCCAAACGCAGGGCGTCTTCGGGCACAACCCGCTCGCCCCGCTCCTTTCTTTTTTGGGCAGTCTGGAGCAGGTGTTCAACCACGCCGGTCCACTCGGTCAGGTCAGAGTAGTAGTGAAGACAACCAAACTCCACCACCATCATCTCCAGTGCCGGTAGAACACCGTCCTGATAGGCAAGCGTCTTTAACTGTTCTGTAGCCTGCCGGATGCGATTTGCCCGTCTTATCCCATCGCTGAGTAGCGCCTCGGTCATCTCGGTGCCAGTTAAATCTGCTAACGCCTTTAGCACCTGTTGATACTCCGCCACCAGGAGTTGCTCAAACCTATCTGCCTCGTCCTCGTTTACCGGACGCCGTGGCGTCTCCACCCACAAAACATCGCTGTACCTACCGGCTACCAGACTCTCCACCGCTGAATAGTCATCACAGGAGGCACCGGTAGCAGCAATCACCAGGTCCGGGTCTGGAAAATAACTGTGCTTGGCAAACGCCCCCAGCGCTGCCCGGGAAAAACAGGACGCCTCACCCATCCCCAGCTCCTCGGCCTTGTTGAGTAAAACCTTGCTCTCCATCGCAAACGGTGTCCACCACCAGCAGTCCGGATAAAACGCCACACAGCCCGGAAAGGAATTGACAATCACCGCCAGTGGTCCCAGGTCGCCCATCACCGCCACAACCTTCCTCCTGATCTGCCGGGCACGAAACAACCGCTCTCCCTCATTCTGAACAAATCCCCAGAGCCGGAGCGCAGCGAGCGAGTTGTCAAACTTCAACCGGCGCAGGTGGCGGGCGCCGTAGATGGCAAATGTCTGGGGCGGGAACAGGTATTTTGACCATGGTTCCTGGTTCGGTGGAAAGTAATGGAATTGTTCAATCAACTCATCCGGAATCCTCGCAAACAGGTCGTCCCATTCATCAAATGTTACCCTTCTTGCTGGTGGGTCCTGATAATCAATCACCATCAGCGCAGCATCTCCAAAAACGCCTCAACCCGGGTGCGCAATTGCGCCCGGTTCTCCTGGCAATAGTCGCCATCAATCTCCAGCACCGGCAAACCCAGTTCCTGGCGCATCCTTTTTATCTCAAACCGCCACGGGTCGCAATAAAAAAGCGTCTTATACACCACCCCTTTTACTTGACGTTCCTGAATCAACCGCCTCAGGTAATCGTAGAGTACGGTATTGGGACGGCGAAATGCACAAGGCGTCCGGTTAAAGTAAAATCGGGCAATCTCGGTCAACGGCTCACCATCTGCCACCATCTCCGTAAACCACCTCATTCCGGTGCACACCGCATCCGCAACCACATCCGCCTGTTCCTCAATTAACTCTAAAAGTAACCGGTCTTCCTCCACCAGTATACTGCCCGCCAGCATTAAACGGGGACGGCTGTCAGAAACTAAACCCGCCGGCTCCGGCGCTGTGGCTTCTGCACCCTCGGCTGAGCGCAACCCGCCGGTGCGGCGTGCATACTCCTGTTTAAGCCACGCTCCGACCATCTCGGGCGGGTAACGGGTGCACTGTGCAACCAGATCAAAAATCTCACTTGCCTTTAATCGCGCCGGCACCATCGCCCGCAACCGGTCCAGTTGCTGTAACAACCCGCGCACCCGATTATAATCTGCAATCGCATTTAATAAGGGAAGCTGTTCCGTCGCTCCACCATCGTCCACCTTCACACCGGTCAGCCCCTGTGCCCATCGGTACAGACACCGCAACTGCTCGGTCCACTCAACAATTCGGTTCGCCCTCTGTTCAGCGGTACGGGGTAAATAGAGCTGAAACAAAGGAATGGCGATTCGCTCGGCAAGCACCTCAGCCAGCCGGCGCATCATATCACAGGTGTTCACCATCACCAGCCCATCCAGCATCTGATACAGCGGGTCAGAAGTAAACCTGCCGACACTCGCCTTGCAGAAAGGACAGGCATCAGCGCGTAACCACCCCTCACCGCATCGGGCACTATCCTCATCTGCCCGTGCCAGCCGCACCGGCAGCGCACCACTCGCATAGATTATCTCCACCGGCACATAAACACAAAAATAGCCAACGAGCCTCCTGCCCTTTTCCTTCAAAACCCGCAACTCCTTAAAACCCTCGGGAGTTAATATCGCCACCGACATAAACCCATTGATTCAACAAACCTACGCTCAAACTCCTCGTCCTCTGCCAGCCTTATCTCCTGCACCAGCCTGGTTATCTCCAACGCCGGCAGAAACCGGTCCGGGTTTCGCACCATCTTCACCGCGCCAACCAGCGCCAGATCGGGATGCTGACGCACAACCTTTACCGGCACCGTAGGTAACAGCCCGATACTTATCGCAGCCGGCACACTGAGTCTGCCGCCAAAATTTCCGGTAATAAAAACCCTTTCAATCCGTCTCCATCCCCATTCTCTTAACAAAACCTTTATCCCGGTAGTAATCGCTGCCTTTGCCAGCTGCACCTCCCTGATATCCGCCTGAGTTAAATACACCCCATTGCAAATCTCCAGCCTTGCACCGTTTTCCAACCTGCCGTTCGGTTCAATAAACCCTGCCTTCCGGGCACTGGCGATTGCGCTTACCACCCCGGAACCACATATTCCATTTGGCAACCTGCGACCGATGGTCTTAACCCGCCAGCGACCTTTAACCAGGCGGCAATCACTCACTGCACCAGGTCGGGCGATTGTTCCACAGGCAAGTGTCGCACCTTCAAACGCTGGACCAGCAGCAGTTGAGCAGGCAACAATCCGCTCCGAATTACCCAGCACCACCTCACCATTCGTGCCCGCATCAATCAAAAGGGTTAATTTCAGACTCCGGTGCATCCCGACCGCAAAGATCCCGGCAAAACAGTCACTACCCAAAAATGCGCCCAGCAAGGGCGGTGTCCGCAACCTTATTCCATCCTGACGCACAGCGATGACCCTGCCAATCGGCAGTTGGGAGCGATAAGGATAACTGCCCAGCCCTCGGGGACTTTTACCAAAAACAAAGTGCATCATCACCGTGTTACCAACCACCATTACCGGATGGCGCCGGTCAATCCCCAGTCCGGTAACAAAACCTTTCAACAGTCTGCTGATCCGCACCCGACGCACCTCATCTGCCCGGCTTATTCGGGAAAGAACATCAGCACCGTATTTAACCTGAGGGTTCAACAGCACCGCCTGAAAATCAATTCCCGGTCTGCCTTTTTTCGCCCGCGCTATCCTGAGCGTGGTGGTGCCAATGTCCGCAACCAGAAAATGGTCTTTGCTGCTTGAACCCTCTGGCGCTACAAAACCGGACGGTTCCAAGAAAGATTTACTCTCTTCCCATTCCACCAGCACCGGTCTGGTCGGCACAAACTGACAGGCGAGAACCGACTTCCTCATCCCTGCATCAACTATTACTACGTGACATTTACCACACCGGCCCACACCACCGCAATCGCCGGCTAAAACCAGTCCTTGCTCCAGCATTATCTCCAGTAAACTTTTCCCTTTTGCCGGCACTATCCTGATCACCACCGCCACTCCTCAGCAACCTTAACCAGCGCCCGAACATTCTCCACCCGCGCCTCTGCCGGCACATCGCAGGCCGAAGCAAGAATCATCCGCTGTCCACCTTTTTCCAGACAGTCCACTCCCGCCTTTTTTACCTCTGCCACTTCACCATCAATAAAGAGTCCGGTAGGGACATTACCCATAATAACCCGATCATCGCCCAATTGCGCCCGCACCGCACTCAGGTTCATATCATCAATGCTAAAAATCTCGGCCCCGCTCTCCGGCAGTAAACTAAGTATTCCAGAAGTATCGCCACAGATATGTATCCCTGTCCAGCTTCCTGAGTTATGAATTGCCTGCACCAGCTCCTTTAAATAAGGCAGGGCAAAACGGGCAAAAATATCAGCACTGATTACACTGCCCGATGCCATCGGATCACCAATAAACGGCACGCCACCCGCCCGAATAATCTCCCGGGCAAAAACCTTCTGGTTCTCCAGGGCAAGCCGGAGAAAAAACTCTGCCCGTTCCGGTGCGACAAGCAAACTGGCGAAAAAATCCTCTGGACCAGAGAGAAAACTGGCAAGGGAAAACGGACCCTTTAATGAGGTCAGCACCGCCACCTCTTTACCTGCCATCGTGACCAGCCGGGAGGTGGCATCAACTATCACCGCCATCCTGCCCTGCCTACCCGACTCTGCCACCCGAGCACCGTCAACAATCGGCTCAACCATTACCGGTGGCTCATCGTTAAAAAACTCTAACCGGCACCCCATCGCCTCCGCCTCAACAAATACATCGGCAAACACCATAATCAGGTCGTAGTTGTAAAACTGGTAGGCATAGTAAAGCACCTCGGACAAAATCTCTCCGTCAGTAAGGGCGGAAATCAGCGGAACGTTACTTATCCGGGCAGCGTGATTCGCCACCACAATCGGAAACACCACCGGCGGCTCTACCCTGTCACCGACCAGAAGCGACTGTAACCTTTCCCTTGCCTGCTCCACTGACTACTTTAATACTCGTTCTACCTCTTTTACCGCACCGTAGGCATCATCGGCATAGCCATCAGCCCCAATCCGCTCAGCAAAAACCTTGGTCACCGGTGCGCCTCCAACTAAAACCTTTACCCGGTTCCGCAATCCTGCCCGCTCTAAAGCGATAACAACCTTAGCCATGTTCGGCATCGTTGTCGTCATTAAAGATGACATACCCAGCACATCCACACCATTCCGCACCGCCGCCACAAACCGTTCCACCGGTACATTCCTGCCTAAATCAATCACCTCAAAACCTGCCGCCTGTACCATCACCTTAACAATATTTTTGCCAATGTCGTGAATATCACCCTGCACCACGCCCAGCGCCACCCGCCCGCGATACCCCTGCTTTTGGGGAAGGTGCTCTTTCAGGATATCAAAACCGGCATACATCGCCTTTGCTGCCAGAAGCACCTCGGGCACAAAGTACTCACGAGCGGCAAACTTCTCGCCGACCTGACGCATCCCTTTTGCCAGCCCCTGGTTTAACGCAACATCGGGCGCCACACCTTCCTTCAACGCCTGCTGGCATAAATCTATTACCAGGGCGGGTTGTAAATCAACCACCGCCCGGGCTAACCGGGTAAGCAGTTCTGCTGAAATCGCTGGTTCGTCTCGTTTCTCCATAGGTTAATTATAATATTAAAACTATCCACCGCGGGCAAATAAATTGAGCGATTGTATTTAGAGAACTAACCCGGGATACTACTCCACCCGTAACCTGCCCGAGCCCTTTGTCGCATAACCAATGACCCGCGCCCCATCTATACCCGCACCGGTCAACCGTGTGAGAAGCATATCCACCTTTTTTTCAGGTAAGGCGATCAATAAACCGCCTGATGTTTGGGCATCACAGAGCACCAGCCGCTGGATTTCATCCACTCCAACAAAATCTGCCCTGTCTTGAATAAACTCGTAATTATTTTTTGTACCCAGAGGCACCAGCCCCGCGGCAACCAGCTCCTCCACCCCGGCAATTATCGGCACCCTCTTACTCTCAATCACAATGTCAACCCCGCTCGCCTCTGCCATTTCCCAGGTATGCCCGAGCAGCCCAAAACCGGTAACATCGGTTGCGGCAGCTACACCGATTTCAACCATCACCATCGCCGCCACACGATTTAACTTTGTCATTAACTCGTAAGCAACCGTCACCAGTTGCCGATCAACCTTATTCATCTTCAAAGCGGTAGTAATCAATCCAACTCCGAGCGGTTTGGTTAATACTAAAATATCACCCGGTTTAACACCGGCATTGGTTATAACCCTCTCTGGGTGCACCAAACCGACCACCGCCAGCCCAAATTTTATCTCCTCGTCCTTCATCGTATGTCCGCCGACAACAACCGCCTCCGCCTCCTTCACTTTATTCCAGGCACCGGCGAGCATCTGACGTATTGTCTCTGCCGGCACCTCTAATACTGGAAAACCCAGCACACCCAGCGCCGCTATCGGTACGCCACCCATCGCATAGACATCCGAAAGGGAGTTGGCAGCAGCAATCTGTCCGAACACATAGGGGTCATCGGCAACCGGCGCCATCACATCCACAGTCAGAACCAGTGCCTTATCATTATCTATCCGGTAAACACCGGCATCATCACAGCCAGTACTACCCACAAGTAGATCCGGATGGACAAATGCGGGCAACCCCTTTAAAACGGCAAACAGGTCTGCCTGACAAGCCTTACCAGCACAACCTGCTGCCCGGGCGTAATCTAAAAGACGCTTCCTGGTAAAAGACATAATCTACCTTATCCGGAGAACCTTAGTGAAGTCCGCGCCCTGCTCGGGTACAAAGAAAAACACCCCGGATCTGGAAAGGTTAAAGACTCGGCGCCCCAACGGGTCAAAAATCCGCCTTCGGATGCCGACATCAGTATTCCCCTTTAAATCTAACCTGCTTGCCCCTGACTCCTCTACCCCACCACAAACCTGGGTCCTGGTGTTTATCCTGACGGAAAGCGCTGGATTGCCCTGCGAGGTAACAACCAGACTCACAATTTCCTCCCCGACTGCCTCA
>CAKZPX010000107.1 GCA_937139435.1 uncultured bacterium | reverse complement strand
ATGAAACATAAAAAAGAGAAGATAATTCGAGGAATACCGGTCTCGGGTGGTTTTGCACGCGGTCGGGCATTTCTTTACCGGTCGTATCTACCCGAGGTAGTCGAAGAGACAATTGCCCCTAATGACCGGGAAAAGGAAGTGGAACGATTTCGTTCGGCGATAAGTATTGCTGAGAAGGATCTAAGGCGGTTGCGTGATCGGGTAACAAAGGAGATGGGAAGAGATTTTGCCGATTTCATTGAGGTGCAACTGGCATTATTACGAGATGAGGAGGTTTTAAACGAAACTGAACGTTTTATCCGGGAGCGGTTACGCAATGCGGAGTTTGCCTATACCCAGACGCTAAAACAACTCACCGCCCGGGTAACTCCTGGTGGCATTCCATTCTTACGGGAGAGATTTGTGGATGTAACCGATGTCTCTGCCCGGGTGCTCTCGGTTCTTCTGGGTGACGAGTTGCCTTCTATTCATACATTAGAGCCGGGTTCGGTAATAATTGCCCACGAGTTACCACCTTCTGAGGCGGCACTACTTGACTCGCAGAAGGTGGTGGCAATTGTACTGGAAGCAGGGGGTAAGACCTCTCACACAGCGATTATGGCAAAAACGAAGGAAATTCCGGCGGTAATGGGTGCAAGCGGGGTGGCGCGCGAGGTAAATGAAGGGGAAGAGGTATTTGTTGATGGTTATCGGGGGTTGGTGATTATTCATCCATCGGCGGTGCGGTTGCGGACCTATGAAAACGAAATTGAACGCTATCGGCGTCACCGGGCGTCATTAAAAGCTTTGATGGAGAAAGAGCCGATTACTATTGACGGCAAGGTAATAGACCTTTCTGCCAATATTGAGTTCATTATTGAGGCAAAGACAGCTAAGGATAACGGTGCCCTTGGAGTGGGGCTCTTTCGCACTGAGTATATGTATCTGGCGAAGCGTCGACCTCCAACAGAAGAGGAACAGGTTGAGGTTTTCTCCGAGGTGGCGCGGATATTCAACCCTTATCCGGTGATCATCCGGACATTTGATCTGGGTGGAGACAAAATTATACCTGGATATTCTGAAGCCAACCCATTTCTTGGCTGGCGGGCAATAAGGTTGTGTCTTGACGCCCCGCTTCTTTTTAAGACACAATTGCGCGCAATCGTCAGGGCATCGGCGCAGGGAAATATTAAGGTTATGTTTCCCATGGTAGCAACAGTTGAGGAGTTACGGCGGGCAAAGTTGTTGGTGGAAGAAGTAAAAAAGGAATTGCGGAAGGAAGGGAAAAGTTTTAATGAACACCTGGAAATTGGAGTAATGGTGGAAACACCTTCGGCAGCACTCCTGGCGCAGCAATTAGCGCGGGAGTGTAATTTTCTTTCTATCGGTTCTAACGACTTGACCCAGTATACTCTGGCGGTTGATCGGGGGAATGAACGGGTCGCAAGGCTTTTTGACCACTTTCACCCAGCGGTGCTGCAGTTGATTAAACGGACGATAGACGCCGCTCACAGTCAAGGTATCTGGGTGGGGATGTGCGGAGAGTTTGGTGCTGATCCCCTGGGTATAGTTCTTCTTCTTGGTATGGGTATTGATGAGATATCGGTTGTTCCAGGAATAATTCCCGAGGCAAAGAATGTGATAAGGTCGATTGATACAACTGTTGCAGCCACGGTAGCAAATGCTGCACTGGAATTGTCCACCGTCTTAGAAGTTGAAAGACTGTTACAGCGGGAGTTATACCGGCAGTTTCCGAAACTTGCTCGTTCGCTATTTAAATTTGCCGATGTCAAAGGTCAAAGAGTGTCGATCTAAAAAATGCTGGATTTGATTTATCACCTTCCAGAACAGTTACAGAATGCTTGGGTTGTTGGCAGAAGCTGTTCAGTAAGAAAGAGGCGGAAGGTGGATAATGTGGTTATTACCGGCATGGGGGGGTCAGCGATCGGGGGAGAAATTGTTAAGAGTTTATTGTTAGCTGATACCTCTATTCCTGTCATGGTGTGGCGGGACTATCGATTGCCACCAATGGTGGGCAGAAGGACAGTTTTGTTTGCGAGTAGTTATTCGGGTAATACCGAGGAGACAATCGCAGCATATTTATCGGGAAGGGAGCGGGGGGTACAGATTTTTGTCTTGACCAGCGGTGGGAGGCTTGCAGAAATGGCAGCCGGTGATGGTGTGCCGTTAATAAAAATTCCTTCAGGAATGCCACCACGTGCCGCGATCGGTTTTATGAGCATCCCAATTTTGGTTGTGCTTAATAAGCTGGGTTTGTGCCATAATTATGAGGATGATATAATGGAAACCGAGATTTTACTTAAAGAACGGATGAACTTTTGGCGACGCCGGGCGTCAGCGCTTGGCAATTTTTTGTTTAAACAAATACCGATAATTTACTCAATGAGTCGGGTGCTGGACTGGGTTGGATATCGGTGGCAATGCCAGTTAAATGAAAACGCCAAGGTAATTGCCCATCATGGTTGTTTACCGGAACAAAGCCACAATGAGGTAATGGGTTTTGGAGCCCCAGATTTTATTAATAAACGGATATTTATTATCGGGCTTTTTGACAAAAAGAGCGCTCATCATAGAACTTTGATTCGTTTTCAGGAGATGGTAAAACTTTTACGAGGTTATATCGCTGGTTTCCGAATATATGAAACTGAGGGGAAGTCACTCCTGGCAAGGATGTTTTCTCTTTCAGTTTTTGGCGACCTGGTTAGTGTTATGTTAGCAAAGCAACGGGGCGTAGACCCTCTAACAATCCCCCGGATTGATGAGTTGAAAGGGTCGTTGAGCCGGAGGAAAATGTGATAGATCTTGGTGTTATTGTTCCGGCGGCAGGTGAAGGACAAAGGCTGAGACCGCATACATTGCGTAGACCCAAGGTAATGATGGAAGTGGCCGGAAAGCCAATAATCGGACACATCTTTGACCGGCTAAATGGGCTAAATCCCCGACGAGTTTGTGTGGTTGTCCCGCCCAATGACCGGACAATCGAACGTTACTTACGGGCAAACTATCAATTTGATATGCAATTTGTTGTTCAGACGCAACCAAAGGGGTTGGCGGATGCGGTGTGGCAGGCACGCGCGGCGGTTTTCGGTCTGCCGGTTTTGATAATTCTGGGCGATACGATTCTCGAGACTGATTTTCACGCCTTTATTGAAAAGGAGAATATCATTGGCGTAAAGCACATTGATGATCCCCGACGGTTCGGAGTGGTGGTGATAGATAATGGCGTGATTAAACAGGTAATTGAGAAACCGCATGAGCCGGTAAGTAATCTGGCGATAGTGGGGGTTTATTTCTTTCCCGATTCTGGCAGAATATTTCA
>CAKZPX010000106.1 GCA_937139435.1 uncultured bacterium | reverse complement strand
AGCCGATGGTGAATATGGGCACGTCAGCGGTGCGGACCTTAAGGAATGGCTGGACGGTGGTGACAGTTGACGGCAGGTCGTCAGCCCATTATGAGAATACGGTGCTTGTTACCGATGATGCACCGGAGATATTAACAATTTAAACCAGGAGGTGTATGGCAAAAAAGGACGTGATTCAGCTTGAGGGGGTGGTGACCGAGGCGTTGCCCAATGCCACCTTTCGGGTGCAACTGGACAACGGTCATCTGGTCCTTGCCCACATCTCAGGCAAGATGCGGATGAACTGGATCCGGATTCTGCCTGGTGATCGGGTAACGGTAGAGGTTTCTCCCTATGACCTGAACCGGGGCAGGATTATCTACCGATTTAAGTAGAGAGAAGAGGAAAAGAAAGGAGAATTATGAAGGTGCGTTCTTCGGTGAAGAAAAGGTGTGCCCATTGCGTGGTTGTGCGCCGCCGGGGCAAGGTGCGGGTTATCTGCAAGCGGGAGCCGAAGCATAATCAGCGCCAGGGCTAACCGGTGTGAGAAACTGTTTTTTCCGGCACAATCAGGGCGTGGTTAGATAGCATTTATGGCTAAGTTTATTTTTATTTCCGGTGGGGTGGTCTCTTCTCTTGGCAAGGGGATCGCTACGGCTGCGATCGGGTTACTATTGAGGACGCGGGGGCTTAAGGTTGTACCGCTGAAGTTTGATCCGTATATCAATGTTGACCCGGGCACGATGAGTCCCTTTCAGCACGGGGAGGTGTTTGTTACCGATGATGGAGCGGAGACCGACCTGGACCTGGGACATTATGAGCGTTTTATCGGTAAAAGCCTTTCCCGGAACAACAATCTGACCGCCGGACAAATTTATCTGGCGGTGATTGAGAAGGAGCGTCAGGGAAAATATTTGGGCAGGACAATCCAGGTTGTCCCGCACATTACCGGCGAGATTAAGGAACGGATCAGAAATGTTGCCCGGGGACAGGATGTGGTTTTGACCGAGATTGGTGGAACCGTAGGTGATATTGAGGGGTTGCCATTTCTTGAGGCGGCGCGGCAGTTTTCTCTGGAGGAGGGCAGGGAGAATGTGCTTTATATTCACCTGACGCTTGTCCCCTATATCCGGACATCGGGTGAGTTCAAGACCAAGCCGACTCAGCATTCGGTGAATAAGTTGCGTGAGATTGGTATCCAGCCAGACATTTTACTCTGCCGGACAGAACAACCTTTGCCGGCGGACGCCAAAGAAAAAATCGCCCTTTTCTGTAATGTCCGTCCCGGAGCGGTGATTGAGGCGATTGATGTTGAGAATATCTATGAGATACCGCTGGTGTTCCAGCGTCAGGGGCTGGATGATTTGATTGTCCGGATGCTAAATATTGCGCGCCCGGCAAAACCAGACCTTGTCCGGTGGCGGGAGTTTGTCCAGCGCCAGAGGTCGGCGGTTGAGGAGTTACGGATCGGTCTGTGCGGTAAATATGTTGGTCTGCATGATTCCTATAAATCGGTGATTGAGGCGATTCATCATGCAAGTGCGGTGGTTGGTGTTAAACCGGTGATTGATTTTATTGAGGCGGAAGAGTTAAAACCAGGCCAGGTCACCCGGAGGCTGGAAGGATTGGCAGGGGTGATTGTGCCGGGTGGTTTTGGCGTGCGCGGGATGGAAGGTAAGGTGGAGGCGATAACCTATTGTCGGGCAAATAAGGTGCCATTTTTAGGACTGTGTGTTGGTCTGCAGGTAGCGGTTATTGAGTTTGCCCGGCGGGTATGTGGTTTAAAGGATGCCAACTCCACCGAGTTTGACCCTAACACCCGTTATCCAGTTATCTATCTGATGCCCGGACAGAGGGGGGTAAAGAAGAAGGGCGGAACGATGCGACTTGGTGCCTATCCGTGCTGGATTGAACCGGGGACACTGGCTTATCGTTGCTATCGCCGAAAAAAGATAAACGAAAGGCACCGGCACCGATATGAAGTTAACAATCGGTTTCTCCCGATATTAAGGCGGGGTGGAATGATTGCTTCAGGGCGGTCTCCAGACAGAAAACTGGTTGAGATAGTAGAACTTAAAGATCATCCTTTTTTCATCGCCACTCAGTTTCATCCAGAGTTCCAATCGCGTCCCCTTGAACCACACCCGCTTTTTGTCTCGTTCATTAAAGCCAGTTATGAGTTTGCTCAGCGCCGCACTGCTTCTTGTTCGGGCACTTCCGCCTGAGCCGGCGCTTCTTCTTTCCCGGTTAATAGTCATATTTTACCTGACATTGCGCCGTGATTGTCGTCAGGATATCGCTCATAACTATCGGGCAATCTTTGGTTTAGAGAAACGGTTCTTCTGGATAAAAAACGGCTGGACTGTGGGGAGAAACATCTTTCTTATGGCACGAATTGGCACAGAGTTTGCTAAGAAATTTCTTGACAGAGTAGCAATTTACAGAGAAAATAATTCTAAAGGGCAGTTAATGGGACAGAATTTGCAGAGGGTAATGACCTCTTTTCATTTTGGTTTATGGGAGTATTTACCGCACATATTCGCCCGGATGGAGGGAAAGGAAACGGCGGTGAGTGTTTTTGTTGGTGAACAGCGTAACCCGTCACTCGCAAAGGCGATATTAAAAATCAGACAGGGGCGGGGCGTAACGTACAATCCGCCGCGCTACTACTTTTCTTTAAAAGAACTCGTTTCCTGCTGGCATCAGAAAAGAAGCAACTCTATCAGGAGGAAAACGATTATCGGTTTTATGCTGGACAATACCTCCCGGGGCAAGCAGGTTGATGTTAAGTGTTCTCTATCGGATGGTGGTGATGCTCAGAATGATGGCGAGAAGGGATGGGGGATGCTGTTACCAGTTTTGCCATTCCGGTTGAGCAAAAGATTGGGTTGTGGTGTGATACCGCTATTCTGCTATCTGAAGCGGGACAGGTTGTGCGTCAGGGTTTTTGCATCCGGTGATGAGAGCAACTGCTTCCGGGCGCTTCTGTCGATGATCAGGGAGCGACCGGAAGAATGGATTTTCTGGGGGAAACGGCTCAATGCCTGATAGATATCCGGGGACAGTTTTGATGCATAGGCAGAGGGTTTTTATGAGGCTGTGCTACCGTATCGCCTTCCTCCTCCTTCTCGGCATTTTCGTTGCCGGTTGTAAAGAGGAGAAGGTTCTGGTGAGCGGTGAAACACTACCGGATCAGGTTGTTATCGGTTTTACCCTCTACGAGTCGGTTAGCGGTAACCGTCTGTATAAACTCACCGCCCGCGAGGCGGTGGTGGTAGAAAAGGAAGAGTTAATAACTGTGCGGTTTCCAGAGGTGATATTTTACGATGAGGTAGGTAATGTGAGTTCCATTCTCATCGCTCAGGAGGGTGCGATATTTACCCGTACTGAAAACCTTGTTGCCCGGGGTGGGGTGGAAGTCCTAACTGCGGATAGCACGATTCTGAACACCGACTCCCTGATGTGGATTAATCACCGTCGAGAGGTGTTTACCGAGGCACCGGTTGCCATTCGGACCCCGCGCGGAAGAGTAGCAGGGCAGGGACTGGTTGCTGATGCCAGTTTGAGCCGGATTGAGATAATCAGTGAGGTTCGGGGGAGTTCAGATTATGAGTTTGCTCCGTAAGCACCGGGCACCAGAGTTTGGTTTTCGAGTCCAGAACATTGAACTCTGGAATGTGATTTCTGTTTTCCGTTGCCTGTGTTGTGGTGTTCCAGCACTTTTCCTGCTGGGTGGTTTTTGCTCTCACCGGGTATGGGCGGCAGAGATTTACGCCCGGAAGATGGAGATTGTCAGGACACCAACTGGTCCAGCAACAGTTTTTCGCGACAGCGTAAGCATCGTGCAGGATAACACGGTTCTGGTGAGCAGGCGCGCTTTCTTCCAGGAGCATAGCGATATAGCGGTGCTTGCGGACTCGGTTTTCATTCAAACACCGGATGCCCGGGTCTGGTCTGATTCGGTAGTTTATCGGTTTGATGCAAAGAAGGCAGTACTTTTCGCCCGGGAGCCGGGGCAGGTGCTGGTGCGTGTTGCTCAGAGCAAAGGAGATGAGAAAGAAAAAAGAATGGAAGGCGATGTGGAGGTGCAGGCGCCGGAGATAGAGTATTTTCTGGGTGATGGAG
>CAKZPX010000105.1 GCA_937139435.1 uncultured bacterium | reverse complement strand
CCCATTACACAACTCAACGCCACACCCCGAACCTTCTCGCAAAACACACGCCTGAACTGGTCACCGGCACAGACAAAAGCAAACCTCACCATTTATGACGCCACCGGAAAATCGGTATTTACGGTTAAAAATGTAACCAGTGGTTTCATCTGGAATGGCACCGATAACTACGGACAAACCTGCCCTAACGGTGTCTACCTGTGTAGAATCAACAGCATAAATCAAACTATGCCGCTTCAAACAAAGGTGCTGAAAATCAGGTAATCAGTAAACCCGGTTAAGCAGGATAATACCGCACCGACTCCACGTGCAGGCAATAACTGAGAACCAGTAAAATACCGCGTCATTATTAGACAGCATTAATTAACAGGGTCGGAATATCCCGGGCAGGGCTATTAAATTTAACATTTTAATTTATCGTTAGTTATAGTGAAATTTCTACCCCGAAAAAATAACAAGGGGGTAGGCGGGGGGGTATCCCCGGGGTTACCCCCGGGATAGTCCTGAGGATTACCCCGGGTTAACCACCGCTTTAAAATCATTCTTATTCTCCTCGTTTAGCACCTATTTTATCTCTGTCTTTTGTATCCTTTTTAACTGGGAAATTAACCCGTTAACCTTGAGCGAGTTAAAAACCGGTTTTCTCTCCCTGGTTAGCACCATAGTCAGCCCTGGTATCATCCTCAACAAATAAACCGGCACTCTCCTTAAGAATCTTTATCGTCTTTTTTGCCCAATCGCATTGCGAAACCTATTCACTACCAGAGAAAACTATTCTCCAGAACAGAGAGGCTTAAATCTTGACTTAATGTAATATCTATGATACACTAAAAATTCAAGTGTCATTCATTATAATTACGAAACCACTAAAAAGGCATAATTACCAGGAGGAACGCAAATGGTATTAGTATTTTGTGAACAACGGGAAGGCACACTGAAAAAGGTTGCCTTTGAAGCACTGCTGGTCGGTTACAAAATCGCCGAGAAAAAGCAGGACGAACTTACCGCGGTGGTACTGGGAAAAAATATTAGCGAAATTGCTCAGAAGATAGTAAAATTTGGAGTGCATAAAGTTATAACTGTTGACGACCCGCTACTTGAATT
>CAKZPX010000104.1 GCA_937139435.1 uncultured bacterium | reverse complement strand
AACAATGGTAGGTTTGACCCGGGTGAAAACGGTAAGATCATTGTCACCCTGCGTAATAATGGCAACGCTGAAGCACAGAATGTCACCGCGAAACTAAAATCAACAAATTCTCTGTTTGTAATTACTGATTCTACAGCGACTTATGGTGATATACCGCAGGATTCTTTAAGAAACAATCGTTCTGACCCCTTTGTTGCTCAGGCTGGAGCTGGGATCACACCCGGGACAACAGTCCGATGCACACTGAAGGTTTATTCGGAAAACTATCAGCATGAATGGACATACTCGTTTGTCCTGCAGGTTGGGCAACCGCCGTTACCAGGGCAGTTTATGGTTGACATAGATACCGGCTCGGTTCTTCTCTCAGTGTGTGTAATTGGTTCCATCGGTTATGACGAGCCACCTGCTTCTTACCTGAATAAGGGTTCTGGCGAGAAAAATAATGGTTCGGCACTCAACGCTGTAAAGTCTGATGACCCACCTGTTGACCTGGGGCAGGGGTTCCGGGTACCGAAGAATGCAGCATCCTGTCTGTTCTTTGGCTCAATTATGGCGGGTAATTCACCAACCTACCTTGTTGACCACTTCTACTCCCAGCCGGCTAATTCCGGCACAAATCATGACTGGCAGACACCGGATAGTTTCCGACCGGTTACGCCGTCCTATCCTGCGGACGAGATGTGGCTGGGAACAATGACCGATGGTGGTCATTCTACACCCAAGGGGTTAAGGGTAGAACAGCGCTGGTATATGAATACCGACCCGGGGTACAGGGACTGGGCGATCTTGCGATTAGACTTTGCCAATAATGGCACCCAGCCGATCAACGGGCTTTATGCCGGGCTTGTTGCTGACTTTGATGTTGGCTCCTCACCAACCACGAATATCGTTGTTTCGGATACGATACGTCGTTCGGTGCTGATACGTCAGTCCACAAGCGAGAACCCTACCGCCGGGCTGGTTTTACTGGAACCAGACAGTTACGCCAATATCGGAGCGCTTGACCATAATATCTATGTTTACCCGGACTCCTGTGTTACTGATGGACAGAAGTTCCGTATGCTTAACGGTTCAATTGTGCAACGCAACTCCAATCGGGCTTATGACTGGTCGGTGTTTGTTTCTGCCGGACCGTGTGACCTGCCGGTTGGCGGAACCTGGCGGGTTGCGATTGGCGTTGTTGGTGCCACCACGGTTAACGGTTACTGGGCGGCAAGTGATAGCTGTCAATCCTGGTATAATGCCAATCCGGTTGGTATGGCAAAGAAACCGGCACCGGTTTCTGTCTCCCGCACCAATCCGCTGGTTGTCAGTCCAAACCCGTTCCGCAACAGTGCCAGTATCCATTACTTCAGTGCCCAGCGCGGGGAGTTAGAACTGACAGTGGTGGATGCGAGCGGTCGTGTTGTGCAAAGGGAACGTTATGCGGTTGAGGCGGGTACGGGCAGGTTGCTCTGGCGACCAAAACAACTGACGAGCGGTGTTTATTTCCTGCAGGTAAAAACACTGGATGCGAATGCCGTTGCCCGGTTCCTGATCGTTCAGTAGTTATTAGTTCCGGTAAAGAGCACGGGGCGCCCTCTCGGGCGCCCCGGTTTTTTGTAAAATCGGTAAAAATTAAAGTGGTGATTTTCTAATTTCGTTTAATGGTGTTTAAGACCAGGGGCGGGCAGGAGAAGGACTCTGGCTGGAGGCAAGGTAAATTCCGGTGCAGATGATCAATCCGCCAAGAATCTCAATTATTTCCGGTGGCTCGCGCAGAATAATCCAGGCGAGGATGGTTGTGCCAACCGGTTCGCCGAGGATGGATGTTGCCACAACCGGTGCGGGTAGATAGGCGAGCGCCCAGTTGAAACTGGAATGTCCTAATATCTGGGGACCAATGGCAAGAAGCAGGATGAAGGAACATGCCAGGGCTGGGTAACCGGTAAAACTTTGTCCTGAGATAGTCGCCATAATCAGGAGGATCAAACCGGCAACCGAGTAAACCGGATAGATGTAGTTAATCAGTGATAAACCCGGGCGCAGTCTTCTTCCAACAAGGACATAGCCGCTGGCAGCAAGGGCACCGGAGATGGCAAGGAGGTTTCCGGTAGTGATACGGGCAGAACCAGTATTCCGTCCGGCAATCAATAAGGCACCGACCAAACCGAGAATAATCGCCAGAATCCCGCGCCAGCTGGTTTTTTCCTTTAAGAATATCGGGGCAAAAATTGCAACAAAGATCGGGTTCATTGCTACCAGCACAACCGAACTAACAACGGTGGTGTGCTTCAATGATTCAATCCAGAAGGCAAAATGGAGGGCAAGGAAAACTCCGCCCAGTACCGCCAGACGCCAGTTCAGGTTTTTTAATTGTTTTTTACCCGTCCTCTTCTGAAAAAGAAAAAATGGCGTAAGGACGAGGCTGGAAAAAAGCATTCTGCCGGTGGCGATAATAATAGCCGGTGCTGGAGTGAGCCGGATAAGGATGGAAGCGAACGAAGCAACCGCGATACCGAAAAATAGTATGGTAAAGACCTTCA
>CAKZPX010000103.1 GCA_937139435.1 uncultured bacterium | reverse complement strand
TAATTGGGCTGGGATGAAATTTAACGGCGTCGAACGATGTTAAAAAATTGACCGTTCCTAAATCTACTTTCCGTTTGAGTGCCCCAACTTTGGCCTGCCAGCTGTTATTTACCCCGATAAAGATTAAGGCATTTGCCGGTTTAGTGATATTGGGTTTACCGAATATTCCGTCAGGGGTAATTTGGGGTTGGTAATTTAGTTGCAATGTTGGGGTTAATGTGTGCAGTACTCCCTGAATGTTAGGATGAGAAAATCCAAAGACCCGAAAAAGAGAAAAACTGCTTGTGAGATAGAGATAATAAGATGGTTCAATGGTTGTGGTATCGGTTTTAGTTAAATCGTGTTTGATATAGAATCCTTCGCTGGTGTTGAAAATCCCAAACAGTTTTTGTGATGTGGAGAGTGTCATTGAGTGGTGAGCGGTACGGATTGGTATAATTGGATTATTTCTGGGGCGTTTTTGGATGTTAGATATATTAAGCTGATCGGTTATGTCTAATCTGCCAAATGGGTATTCGGGGCTTGTCAAGTTGAAAGAAAATGTCGGAGTAAATTTTTGAGTGCGAAGTGTATCAATACCCGTTGAGTCCCATTTTTCTCTACGATTAGTGAAACCGAGATTGGGGGATAAGACCCAATTTCCGGGAAGGTTTAGAGGGATAAAATTGAAGGAAATAGCAGGAAGGTTGTAGTACTGATAATGGCGCATATAGTATGTTTTTGATTCTCCTCGTAGTGTTAGCCGTCCGATGCGGGAAACACGCTGGCGGAGTGCGGCATAGGAGTACACTTCCTGTTTTAGCCAGTCAAGACGGTCCTCAGCATATTCCGGTGCATAGGCGGTGTCTGAGACAAGTTCTGTCTGGATATCAAGATTCGTTGTTGGAAAGAGAGAGCCGGTGGTGGCCACGTTGAAGTTGTAACGAGGGCGTCCAGGGTTTATCGCATCCCAGCTCTCTCTGATATAAGAACCCTGAATTGACCCGCGAACGATCGGTTCAACAATCAACACTCCCTCGCCGCGCATCTGGATGCCCTTGCGGGTCATAATGTCAACATAAAATGTGGCATCCGCATAGTCGTTAATTACCCAGTAATAGGATATTCCTTTGGCATAATATCCCTGGTCTTTGGAGTTTCCGACTTTGAATGGCATTAACCCTGATTTACGTTTTGATGCTACTGGAACGAGCCAGAATGGGGCAGCAAGAATAGGAACCCTGCCAATACGAAGGAGAACGGGTTGGGTGATAGCCATGTCGTCCATTAATAACTTAACTCTCGGTCCGAAAAATGTGTAATGAGGAGGATAACGGTCGCAGGTAGTGAAGTCGGCGCTTCGAGCATTGATAGTTCTTTCCTTTACCAGCCATATTTCACTGGCACTTAGGTACCCGTTTTCTACTTGCGTACGGGCATGCCGCATCATTCCTCGTCGGGAGTCAACATTGTAAAGTAATTCGGTTCCAATTACTTCTTCGCTGGCGGTGGTGAAGATTACCGAATCATGGGCGCTGAGCGTATGATTTTTGATGTTGTAAACGATGGAGTCAGAGCGTACAGTCATATCTCGGTAGCGAACCCAGGCAGAGTCAAGGAGTATCACGTGGTTTTCTTGAGCGAGAAATATTACCCGACTACCGCCGTAGTATATAATGTCGGTAGAGTCAGAACCAGAAGTTTGAGATAAAGAATCATTGGCTGGGTAGAGAAAAAGAAGGATCAGCCATAGCATAGAGTGATGTTAAAGAGGAAATAGTTTGAAGTCAATCAGAGGCAAGCGGACATCCCCAGCATTGAGGGAGGGGAGTGCAGTATTTTTTCGCCAGTTGTACCAAGAGAGCATGAAATTCGTTAAAAACCCTAACCAGTTGTTTGGTATTATCGCCGATTACTAAACGGATGTTTTTTTCTGTCCGTGTTCTTAATAATTCGTACGGTTCGTCGCCCCTGATAAGACCATAACGACTTAGAATCCGGCGAGTATAGGCGTCAATGACAAATACCGGTCGTTCTAAGGCATACAAAAGAATAGAATCAGCGGTTTCCGGACCAACTCCATGGCATTTTAACAACTCAGAACGCAGGATTGCAGTGGGAATATTTTTTATTTTCTCAATCCCTCCTTTTTGGTCTAACCATCTAATTAGTGAAAGGAGTCTTTGCGTTTTGATCCGATAATATCCGGTAGGTTTAATTAGCCGCGCCAGTTGCTGAGGGGAAATGTTAATTAGACGGTTCAAATTCAACAGGTCATTCTCCTTCAGAGCGCTGATTGCTTTTTCAACATTCTTCCATGTGGTATTCTGGGTGAGTATCGCACCGAGCATTACTTCCAACGGAGTTTCGGCAGGCCACCAGTGCTGGGGACCGAAGGCAACGTAAAGTTTCTTGTATATTTTCCAGATAGCTTTGGGGCTATCTACTCTCACGGGTGTGAAAAGGGCAAGTTTCTTTGGGTTCGGTACCACTAATGAATACCTCGTAACGGGCACGGGGACAGAATGCTGTAGCCTGTTTTCCT
>CAKZPX010000102.1 GCA_937139435.1 uncultured bacterium | reverse complement strand
TGATGCTCTTCGGTGAGAGAAAAATCAATCATAAGCCTCCTTTTTATTTATAATTATGATTGGAAGACAGCCGTCCCATCTGCTCCAATAACAGATTCCAATTTCGTCCCATAGATTTAACCTCCTCAACGAACGCCTCCACCGGTAGGACACTGGTAAGACGCAAATAAAACATTAAAGCCAAAAGAACCGCATTCTTTGGTCCGGCGATTTTACGGAATGGTTGGCGTAAAACATTAGCGCAGGATGTTTGGTGAGTGAGTGAATCATCAATTACCAGCACCCCTTCGCTCATCCTGCTTACCACATTTTCTGCATAAGTAAGCCCATCCTGCGACACAATCACCGCAACATCTGGAATATCAATCCCGGTATAAAGAATGGGTTTGTTAGAAAGGATGAGTTCCGCAACCGAGTAACCGGTTCCCACTGTTACTGGATAAGTTCCTTTCTTAGTGGCATAGAGACCAGCCGAAACTCCGGTCCGCGCCAAAGCTTCCCCTGCTTGCTGCACCCCTTCGCCAGCAGAACCAGCAATGAGAAAAGAAAAGGTACCCAGAGGTCGAGAAACCCCAAAGCCAGCCCGATGGGAAGCGACCTTTTCCCTGACTTTTGGTTCTTGCGTTTGGATTTCTCGTTCCACTTTCCCGCTCATTTTGAGCTCACTAAAAAGTGAGGCGCGGTTATAAGTTAGCTCCAACCTCATCACCTTTCGCTCTGGATTACGCCAAACACCAAACTCAAGACCCGCCTTCTGCGCAATACTCTCCGTGTTCTGACCGGGATTGTACTTAAGCCCATAACTAGGACAGGTTTCAATAACTTCCACCAGTGAGAAGCCATGCTGGGTGAACGCCTCGACAAGCGCTTCGGAGTAGTCACCTGCGCCATTAACCCGAGAAACATAAGGTGCACCGGCAGAGTAGAGAAGTCGACAGATGTCATAATTAGCCTCAGTCGCCCCTTCTGGTCTTAATGGTGTGCGGAACCCACAAGGGGTAAGAGAACTGGGTTGTCCCCCGGTCATTCCGTAAAGCATATTATTAAAGACAATAACCGTAATGGGAAAGTTCAAACGGGCGCACTCAATTAGGTGTTGAAGCCCGATAGATGCGCCACCATCACCCATATACACAATAACTTTCTCTTCCCTCAACCCCGCGGCGATACCAGCAGCCAATGCTGGTGCTCGACCGTGAAGCCCGTGAACGGTATGGGTGCAAAAAAAGGGGTCGATAATTCCGTGACAGCCGATATCGGTTACCAGGACGACCGTCAAAGGGGGGAGATTCAGCCTTTCAAGCGCTTTTACGGTATTGCGGACAACAAGATGGTGAGAACAGCCAGGGCAGAAAGGCAAAGCTCGAGAGAAAATAAACGGCGAGTCACTCATTTCCGATTACCGCTTTTATAATCTTCTCTGGAGTTATCATCTTACCAATAGAGTTCACACCGATTACTCCTTCTCGTCCCTGAACCCCAAATAGGATTGTCCGCAAATGCCCGGAGAGATTCTCCTCAGCAATGATTATCCTATGGTACCGTGCCAAAATGGTAAAATACACCTCTGGTACAGGTAGGAGTGTGTTTGGAGTAAAGAGAGAGACCTTCTTACCCTGGTTGCGCAAATGAGTAACCGCCTCGCGGGCAGCAAGCGCGGTTATTCCCCAGGCAACGACAAGTGTATCAGCATTATTATCCTCATCAAGATAAAAGCGGGTATAATCAGGTAAATTAAGATAAATCTTCTGCTCCAGGCGCGCGGTATTCTCTAACGCCTCGGGTACCAGGTGCTGGATTATCCCTCTCCGGTCATGGGTGGAGGCGTTGAGGCGCACCTGAAAATCTGGGTTTCCTACGGGCAAAAAATCTGGTACTAAATCAGGACCAGGGACGTAGGAATCATAATGCCCATCTCCACCCCTTCGCCGTCGGGGCACTGGTTTAATCTCAGGCAGACTGGCGAGGTCAAAACTGAACTGGGTCATTATCATCTCCTTAGAAGTTAACAGAACTACCGGGGTGCGCAACCAGGCAGACATTGCCAGGGCTAAAGGCGGGATATTCCAGCACTCCTCAATGCTATTAATGGAAATCACCGGCAGGGGATGGCCACCAGAGATAGCGCCCCTTAAAAGTAAGAGGTCGCCATCCGCACCGGCGGTTGCTGAACCGGTAGCCGGTCCTAACCGCTGAGCGAGAACCACCACTAACGGTAGTTCCATCATATATGCCATATTTATTGACTCAATCATCAAAGCAAAACCGGGAAAAGAGGTAGCGGTTACTGGCAAAAGCCCGGTTGCCGCAAAGCCAGCAAGCCATTGAACAGTGGTAATTTCATCTGGTGCGCTGAGTGCCGCGGGAAACCTACGGATGGCATAACTGTAAAGAAGATTTGCCGGGGTTATTGGATAGCCGACAAACACATCTGCACCCGCCCGGGCAAACGCTTCTATTATCAGCCGGGAGCCATCAATTAAAACCATTAATTCTAAAATCCTAACCTTAGTTCGTCTGAGTCCCCCGGAAGCGCTATTGGTAAATTCTCCCCAGAAATTTTTAATAATGCCAGGTCTCGGTCCGGGGCAACCGCCGCAAGTTCGGCAACGATAACTCCAGAACCCATTGATTTCCCCTTCTGACGAAAAGTGTGGCGCTGGGAAAAGTCCTTAAATAAATCGTCCAACTCAAAAACACCAAACGGGTCGTAACTCACCACCCTGGTTTGAGTAACAACCACTTAGGCACCCACCGGGCTTACCTTCGGTGCTGACACCACAATCGCGCTTACCCGGGAGTGGGTTATTTCTTCACCGACACCGACCCCCGAAGGAGGTGTCGGGGATGTTGTTGACGACTTTCTCGCTACAGGCAAGCGGACAGAAAAA
>CAKZPX010000101.1 GCA_937139435.1 uncultured bacterium | reverse complement strand
AGCTGCCGTGCCTGGGCGCGTGAATCCGCAAAACCCAGCCTGTACACAACATTGTCCAGCCGTAGTTCAAGCAATATCAGTAACGCTGCCGCGGTATTGGGACTCTTTGCCGCCTGGGTAAAATAATTGCGAAATTGTGTTTCTAATATCCCGTACAACATCCGGAGCTTCTGCTTCTCTCTTAACTGGATTGCATAAGCTGAGACCCGCCTTCTTACCGCAGCATTGGTATCTTCCCCGCGTTTCATTAAAACGCAGTTATCGGAAAGACACTTGTTTCCGCGCAGAAAAAGCTTTTCCCGCGCCTTGCGACATCTTTTACATTTTGGTCCAATGTCTCTTGCCATAATTTATTCCGTGATTATAGATACATTTAAGTAATATGTCAACAATACCACTACACCCGTCTCTGTTTAGGAGGACGACAGCCATTATGAGGAATGGGTGTTATATCTCTAATAGAAACGATATCAAGCCCGGCATTCTGTAAAGAACGAATCGCCGCCTCCCGCCCGGGCCCGGGACCGCTCACCTGCACCTCTACTTTTTTTACTCCCAAAGCAACCGCTTCCTTGCCGGCACTTTCCGCTGCCTGTCCGGCAGCATACGGAGTCCCCTTTTTTGCCCCTTTAAAGCCAACCCGTCCAGCAGATGACCAGCATACTACCGCACCGTTAGGTTCGGCTATGGTTACTATGGTATTATTAAAAGTCGTGGTTATGTGAGCCACGCATAAAGGGGATGCCCTTTTTCGTCCGGATTTCTTCGCCATAGATTACTCCTTTTTCCCGGGGGTCGTTCTTACCTTAATTACACCCGAAGTCTTTCTTGGTCCCTTCCGGGTACGAGCATTGGTTCGTGTTCGCTGCCCGCGCACCGGTAGACGCGCCTTGTGGCGCAAACCGCGATAACAGCCAATTTCAATGTAACGCTTAATATTGGCTGAAATCTCGGCACGAAGCTCTCCCTCAACTTTATAGCTACTTTCGATCTCTTTTCGCAGACTCGCCAGTTCTTCATCGGTCAATTCGCCAACCCGTTTATCCGGATTAATCCCGGTTGCAGCGAGTATCTTACGGGCAGAAGAAAGCCCGATACCATATATGCTCGGTAAGGCGTAAAGCACCTTTTTCCGTTCAGGTAAATCAACACCAACAATTCGAGCCACTTATCCTCCTGATATAGAAATTAAAATTTAAACCTAATGCTTATTATACATCTATTGAGGGATATTTGTCAACAATCTCCGCAAAATAATTTGCAATCAATCTATCGTAACTACCTGTCAGCTCAAAGGTAATCCGGGCAAGTTCTAATCTTTTAAGTGGCGATACCTCGCCATTGCGCTTAAACTCTTCAACAATCAACTGGTAATACTGCGGGGCAGGAACCGGTGTGACAAAGAACCAGTTCTTCGCTGCTGCCCTTAAAAGTGTCACACCGCCGATGTCAATAAGTTCAATCAACTCCTTTAGACTACACCCCTGTTTAATCCCATCAGCAAACGGGTATAAGTTACATACAACCAGATCAATTGGCTCCACCGACTCGTCCTGCCGCAGAGAAAGAATACCGGCAGCGATCTTGGGGTGAATCGTCTTTACTCTGCCCCCTAAAATCTCTGGTGCCCCGGTCCATTGAGAAACCTCGGTTACATCAACCCCACCGGTAGAAAGCACCTGAGCGGTTCGGGAAGTGGCAAGAATTTGATAACCGTAATTGACGATCGTCTGTGCCAGTTCCACCGCACCGGTCTTGTCCCACAAGGAAAAAATCGCCCAGCGCGTCTTCATATTATTTTATTTTTATTAAGCCCCGAATTTTCCGTAACGAAAGGCATGGGCAAGCAATAGCGGCATCAACTCTAATCCGTAAATAACACCGAGACTGCCGTAAGTACATGACCGTTCGCTAAACTCCTCCTTGATCGGAAAACTGCGTGCCGAAGCAGCATTTAACAAAATCGGCACCGGATGCCAGGAGTGTCCACGTAAAACCGCCGGGGTGGAATGGTCACCGGTAATGCACAGCACATCAAACCCCATTTTTACAACCTGAGGGATAACCATTTCATCAAATCGTTCTAAAAGCTCTACCTTATACTCAAAGTTGCCGTCCTCACCTGCCTGGTCGAATTCCTTAAAATGGAGATAAAAGAAATCAAAATCATTCCGGTACTGAGCCAGCGCTTTTAACTCCCCCTCCCAGGTTTCTCCGCATTCCAAAACCTCCATCCCCAACAATCTTGCTAACCCTTTATACATCGGATAGGCAGCGATACAGGCGGCACGCAGTTTATACCTTTCCGAAAATGATGGCAAATCAGGGGGCAGACCTGCCCCGCGTAAAAGCACAAAATTGGCTCTTTCTCGCCTCTTTAATAACCCGGCACTTAACTCTATAAACCGGTTGACAATATCTGCTGCCCGCCCTGCCTCCGGATTAAGTGATTTCACCGCCAGCGGTCTTTTCCCTTCTTTACCCGGGTCAGAATCGGTAAGACCTTCTCTTAACCCCGGTCCGGAAAAGACGACAACAAAGCGGTGCCCTTTCCCGGGTTTTATTGTCACCACAACATCGTCTATCCGGGGAATTGCGCGTTGTAATTCGGCACATAACGCCCGACACTCCTCATCCGCCATCCGTTCTCCGTCCTTCTTTGCCCGACGGTCAACTACCACCCCGGTAGAATCAACGGTAGCAAAATTTGCCCGACAACATAGATCCCCTGGCGCAGGCGTCAACCCGCTCCCCAGAACCTCAATTACACCTCGCCCCACCTCATACCGGGTAGGATCGTAACCGAAAATTGCCAGATGTGCTGCCCCGGAACCAGGCGTAACACTGGGTGCAATGGGAACAAGTAATCCCAGACTGGAATTCATCGCCAGTTTTTGCATGTTAGGCATCCATGCGGTCTGCAGTTCCGTTTTGCCGTTTCTCTGTAAACCTCCCAGACCATCAATAATGATCAACAATATTTTTTTATCGTTGGGTTCAATTGGAACTGCGCGATAATCAAACACAAAAAATCATAACGAAAATTATCCCCCTGTCAATTGCCCGGTCGGTTGTCCTGCTTTGTTCGCCGGGCGTAAATCAAAAGATCAAACTGTAATTTAAAGCCCTTCCCGCCGTCGGGCAGTAACCAGACCGGTATACGAATCCTTTTCCCGTCAACTAAAATCACATCCCAGATTTCTAAGGTTAGCTCCTTTTGCAGGAGCAAGTTCGGTATCCGTCCCTTTACTTTTCTTTCTATCGCTTTAATCTCCTGCGGTAATATCACCCAGCGAACATTTGCTTTCTCATCTATTTCCTGCAGACACGCGTCAGTAATTACCAACCGTCTCCCCGCCGAACAGATAACACCTTCCGGGTCGGCTAATATACCGATACATCCGTACAGGAGACATCCGATAGCGATAATTGTAAGAAGAATTGTAAACACCCCGCCCCCCAAAAGCAACAACCAGCCAATAATCGCTCCTCCGATAAAGATACTACCCAGAAAATTAGTTTTATACCGATATTCGGCGGGTAATCTTCTGGTATTAACTATCGGAGTCTTCAGTGACTCAATACCCGTTTGCTCCCGTCCTTCCATTGTGATAGTATTATAATAAAATTATCCGAGAAATCCAGTAAACTCTCAAAAATTAACGACCGGTAGTGAACCTCTGAAAGGTCTCCTCCAGGGCGGTTTGCATTCGGTACAACCGCCGGCGGCGTGCCTCACACTTCCGCAAATATCCCCCGGCAACATTATTCTTGATATCAAACTCCGCCTCATCACCCTGGGCTAAAGCCCGGACCGCCTTTTCATAAGCATCAAGCCATGCCCAGCGGTCGTCCGTCTCCTCTTTGAGGACAGCAAAGAAATCGTTCGCTGTTCTGTACACTGAACTTATCTGTATCTTTGCCTTAACAGCGCCGCTCATAATTTCTTTCAACCGTTTCAATTCTAACTCAATCTCTCCCATTCTGGTGCGGGCGCTATCAGCAACCATCCTGGCTATTCCTATCCTTCTTAACACCTCATCAACATTATTCACCTGAACCGCAGCATAAAGCACCACCCCTTCTACCAGCCGCCATTGAGCAACTATTGTCTCGCCCTGGGCATAAATTACACCGGCAGACCTTAATGCGTTAGCAAGCCCATCGTCAACCGACGCCGGGATACCTTCTCCGGTTACCGGTGTTCTCCCTCCATTACCACCAGCAACTTTCACCTCTTCACTCACCTCTCTGTCAGCCAGCCGGTGCTGATAGGAAACAGTATCACTTATATCCCAGCGCGGCTGAAGCGTAATTACCAGCAACAGCGCTCCGCCGCTGAGTGCCAATGTTATCAACAGCGCCACGCGCCGGAACCGGGCGAGTCGTGCCAGTTTTTTAACATCCGGTTTAAACTCCAGTTTCCCGGGCTCATGAGAACGGTCATCGTTAGTCATTGCTCACCTCTGGAATAAAGATACCCTTCTCCCAAAATCTGTCAAACAATAAAATTAACCCGCTCACAAACCAGCACCGTTCGCTATCTGAAAACATGATATTATGATAAACGATGCCCTCAAGGTTTAACATATTTATTTCCTGATAGTTATTCCCATATCAACATGTTAAAAATTGATAAGGGGGGTATCCCGGGGATATCCCCCGGGTGGTTCGGAGGATATCACCACAGTTAACCCTAACACCCACATTCACAACAACATCCGGTTTAACTCCAAAACGAAAATACCAGACTAACCCTTGTGCTGCTCGTTCCTTTGTCCTGCTGTCTACATATAATTTACTATGTGCCCGATTCCTTCTCTCTCTAACCGGCGCTTTGCCACGGGCATCTCTGCTTGAACCAGAAACAACTCTACTGATAGCATTGCCACTCTTTGTCCCGACTCTTTTTTGAGGAATATCGTTCACTGCACGCTGGAATAATGTTTGACAGTGAAAGCAAAATGACTATGATTGTTTACTTTTAAAAAATGGTAAATCTCAGGAGGATACAGATGATACCTTTTCGCCGATTCGGAATATTGCTCGTAACCCTGGCCGGATTTGTTATCGCCCAGAATGTTCCACTTGATGCCCTCTTAAGAGGTGGCAGGATACATTTTCAGGGTGGACGCTATGACCGGGCACGCGAGCAATTTCAGAAAGCCCTGGACCAGTACGGCACAACTGCTGATAATGTCACGCTGGGTAACATTCACCTCTGGCTGGGGCTCTGTGAAGCCCAGCTGAACCGCCTCTCGGTCGCTGCCGAACACTTTTCTCTGGCGTTGAAAAACGACTCTTCTCTGGCGGAGCATATCGCCAGGGATGAACAACAGGATTACTGGGTCTGGAACGCCTTCATTACCGCCAGCCGAGAAAAATACGCCACCGGTGACTACGAAAATGCCATCAATTATGCCCGTGCCGCCCTCAAAATTCACCCGGATCGCTCCCAGCCTTATTCTATTATCGCCAACGCCTACAGCACAATGGGAAAGTATGAGGATATGCTCACCACCG
>CAKZPX010000100.1 GCA_937139435.1 uncultured bacterium | reverse complement strand
CTTTTTATGCTTATGATGCCCAGGGTAATCAGACCCGGATGATCTGTGAACCGCAGAGGATTAATGCTATCGTATGGAAAGAAAAGGAGAGGTGGGTCTTATCGGTGGCTGCTGACCTGTTGTTCATAACCGATGGTGCTCAACTGGTAGAAGATGTCGGGATACGCCTTGATGAGATAGCAAATGTGGTTAAGGAGCGGTTTAAGAAGGAAGTTGTTGTTTATGTCTACGCTGAAAACGAGCGGTTACTTTCCGAACGTTGCCGTGTTGTTGAGGCAGAACTGATCCGTAGGATAATATTGCCCAAGGGGGCGTTGAAGGTTGTGCCCCGTTTTATCCCGGGACTTCAGCCCAAACATTCCAAGTTAGAGTTCCACATTCTTTAGCACGACATTTAACAAGTTTAACCAAGGTAATTGACTCGTTCTTATTGACTGGTAGTATAACCTTTAAAAGGAGAGTTTATGGATAAAAAAATAGGTTTTTTATTCCCTGGCCAGGGGGCGCAGTTCGTTGGTATGGGGCTTGATCTTTATGAGCGGTTTCCAGCGGCACGCGATGTTTATGAAAGGGCGGAAGAAGTCCTGGAACTGCCTATCAAGCGATTGTCTTTTGAAGGTCCGGAGGATGAATTGCGTCAAACCCGTTATACCCAGCCAGCAATCCTTACCCATTCGCTGGCGGTTTTAGCGGTATTACCAGGATTCTCTCCAGTACTGGTTGCGGGGCATTCGCTCGGTGAATACAGTGCTGTTTTTGCCGCTGGGTGTCTGGATTTTGTTGCGGTGATGAAATTAGTTAAACGCCGGGCAGAGTTAATGTTCCAGGAAGGGGAGAGACGACCGGGGATGATGGCGGCGATTATCGGGCTGGAGAGCACGAAGGTGGAAATGGTCTGTCGCGATGTAGCAGGGGTAGTTGTTCCGGCTAATTTTAATGAACCCAGGCAAACAGTAATTTCTGGTGAACCTGAGGCTGTGAAGAAGGCGATGGAGCTCGCTGCTGCTCAGGGCGCATTAAAGGTGGTTGCGCTGTCAGTTTCCGGGGCTTTCCATTCTCCGTTGCTGGAAGAATCGGCAAAAGAATTTGCAGAATATCTGGATGGTTTTCCTCTACAGCCGCCATCGGTACCGGTGATAATGAATGTGACTGGTAAACCAGCCGTCACCGCCGATGAGATAAGGGGAAATCTCCGACGTCAGTTAATTTCCCCGGTATGCTGGGTTGCGGTGATGGAATCTGCTATAGGTATGGGGTGCGAAAGTTTTCTGGAGCTGGGACCGGGGCAGGTGTTGGCAGGTCTGGCACGCAGGATTGACCGTAACCTTAAAGTCCAATCTTTAGGAAAGGCTAATGACATAGCGACATTTTTGTCCGGGAGGTAACAATGGAATGGCGGGCTTTTTTTACCACTCTTGCGGCAATTTTTCTGGCGGAACTCGGTGATAAAACACAGCTGGCAACCCTTTGCTTTGCTGCTGGATTCCGTTCTTTCTGGGCAGTTTTTCTGGGAAGTGCCCTGGCGCTGGTGTTGACATCATTGCTGGCGGCACTTTTCGGTAATACTATTACCCGGGTTCTTCCTGTTCGCTGGGTGCACTTTGGTGCCGGGCTGCTTTTTGTGGCTCTGGGTTTGGTTCTGGTAATAAGAAATATCCGGGCATGAAGATCAAATGCCAACCGGAAGATTTTTATGTAGAGGAATTAATTAATCTCCGACTTAAACCCAGGGGCAGATATTCGGTTTATCGTCTGAAGAAACGAGGCTGGAATACGCTGGATGTTATTCGTGAGTTGCAAAGGCGCTGGGGTTGGCGAAATGTATCACGGGCAGGGTTAAAGGATCGTTATTCTCTTTCCGTGCAATATCTTTCTATCTCTGGTAAGGGTCCCGAGCGTATATCCGATGATAATTTTAGCCTTTCTTTTATCGGGATGGCGGATGAACCGATTAGCCGTAAGGTGCTTGCCGGCAACCGGTTTGAAATTGTGGTGCGAGCTATTGAGGAGGAGGAAAGGGCGATAGTGACCCAGGCGGTGCCAACGGTGCGCAGATTTGGCATCCCCAATTATTATGATGAACAGCGGTTTGGTTCTGCTCGCCATCAGCAGGGTTTTATTGCCCGCAGGTTGATTGATGGGCATTACAATGGTGCGTTGAAGCTTTTTCTTGCCACCCTGGGACCTGGTGACGATTCAAGAACGAAAAAGAGAAAGCGATTGCTGGCAGAAAACTGGGGTAACTGGCAGCGCTG